>JAKPKU010000046.1 GCA_029553545.1 Candidatus Cloacimonadota bacterium | reverse complement strand
ACATGATAATTAAATACCAAATAACACTAGTACCCATCAGGTCGTTGAATTGCTACTTTCGACCAAATCTTCTAACACTTTCCCTCTCTAATATGGTACCACCATTTTCACAATACAATTTTGTTCCTCGGTTAACTGGGGTCTTATTTTCTTGCCGCATGATAAATCGAATATAGCTTCCGTGATATTTTCCGAGATTTTTTTTCTTTCACTTATGAAGCTTATTATATTATTTGCTAAAAGAATACGATAGAAAATAATTCTTATTTTACGAGGTGTTAGTTTCGTTTTTTTGCCTGTAATAAATTTTGAGATAAGGTCAACAATTTCTTTGTTACTAAAAAATTTAACGTCTTTTTTAGTTTTATCTTGGTCTTTCAAACTAATTTTATTTATGCCTGAATCCTTTTCGAGTATAACCTCGCTTTCAGAAGAACTTTCTATCAAAGCGATTTTATTTAGAAACTCTAGTTGCTGATTAATTGTCAAAGGGGAAAGAGAAATTCCAGTAATAAATATTTTATCCAGTTGTTCTCTAGAAATCTTTTTGAGTTTACTATTATTATTTGGTTGATTATCAAATAATGCTTTGTATTTATATTCTATACCAAGCTTAAGTTTCTCAACTTCTACACTGCATATTACTATTAAGCGTTTTCTAATATCTTCGTTTTCTAACACAGTTCTTAGAGAATCGAGTATTGCAATCATTTTTGTTTCAGAACATCTGTCGATGTCATCAACGTATAAGATTACTTTCTTATATTGAGTTTTATTTTTATAAATCCATGATTTTAGTAAACTTGCTAGTTCTTTCTCAATTTCTGCCTGAACTCCCATTTCATTGTAATAGGATATTCCTTTAGTATAGCGTCTAATTAAGGAAATCGCTGGGTTTGAATATTTTAATAAAAAGTTAATTATTAACCCTATTATGCCTGATGACATTACACCTACGATAACTCTATATTCATTGTTTACCACTAAGAAAAGTAATGAAAAAAGTAATATTAATAAAGCAATATCTCTGCAAATAGTTGACCAGTTATGTTTTATAGAAAAAAAGAGCCTAAACAACCATCCCTTATACTTAAAAATTGTCTCAAATAAATAGGCCCATATAGCAGGTGTCTCTTGGTATTTCCACGCATTGAATTCAACTACATCGTAATGAATCGTGGATAAATTCTTCAATTGATTTCGTTTATTAATTATTTCCTTGATTATTTTAAAGAAATAACTTTTACCTCTACCCCAGGGAGCAAATATCCCAATCATGCATACATTGTTTGAATGAGAGTCCGATGCGGTATCGATTTGCCTAACAAAACTTTCAGCTAACTTATCAATATCAAAACACGGCGCTACATTTTCATCTTGAATTTTCTGATAATTTTCTCCTGTATTATATTCTTGAAATATATTTTGATTGACGTCAATATCATGCTTAGGTTTTTGTAGAAGAATATTTTGTGTTTTTTCTCGATCTGGAGCTTTAATTTTTGGCTCTGTGGTATCTGAAGATGTAATTAATTCTTCCGCAGCATCAACACCAGAGGATGTAATACTCATAACTATTCCATCTCCCCCTTCGTAAAGCATAGCTTTAACATATCCTTTGTCATGCAGAAATTTCAATACTCTAGCAAGCTGAGCATCACTTTCAAATTTAAAGCCTTGATCTTTACAAAACGTAGAAAATAATACATCTAGACTATCGCGGTGCTTATATATAGCCAGTAAGATCTTATTTCTCAATTCCTTTTCTGTCATATATTTAAAGAATCAATTTTGGGCTTTTTGTAAATGTCCTAAAAAAAACGTTTTATTAGAAATTTTGGACTTCTGAAGTACACAAATCCTAAAATATAATCACTGAATCCTAATAATTATAAGGATTCAGTGACAATTAAAAAAATTGAAAACGAAACTATAGCCGGCTGTCGGTGATGTTTGCGGGGAGGATGCCTTTGACGTCGTAGATGAGGGTGCCGGAGGACAGTTTTCCTTAAAGGTGATGCCTCTCAAAAACCACATCGCTATTGAGTGTAGCCGACAACTTTGTTACGCCCTGCTACGTAAAACAAATGTAAGAGTTGAAGAATGTTTCAACATTTGCAACCGGTCACAATTTGCGACCACTTCATCCATCTAGTCGGGAACGGATATCATCCTGAGTATACACAATCAACTTATCTTTCTCCTCTTCCATACTTTCAACTCTTAACGGTGTTATTCTCTAATGCCACCTTTATTAACAGATCATCTTCAATTTTGAGCAACAAGAGTACAAACATCATCAACAACCTTGTGTATGCTATTTCATGTTGTTTCTCATCATCAGCAGGTGCATTGCTACCATGTGCATAACGGTTCCTAATTGCATATGCATTAGTATACTTTTCATTGTTCAAAATAAAACTGAAATAGTTCTGTTCTTCAGAGGTCAAGAGTTTCTTGCAGCAAGACACCCATCCGGCTTCTTCCATTTCCAGGATTGCTTTTTGCATCTCAACTGGGTAATACCAGAAAGGACAAGCTTTATATTTATACAGATGTTGAAGGACAACTATTTTTGGCCAATCAAGGACTTGCAGTATTGAATTTTCACCAATCTTTACGATACCTTTATCAATCAATGGCTGCAATCTATTTAATTGCCACTGCTCATACTTTGAGCAGTCAATTGGTTTCATCGTTGTCAAAAGCAAAAAGAAAGTATGATAGGGCTCTGCCTTATAGGGCTCTACGTAACTCAACATACTCTGGTCTCCCATCAATAGATTAAACAATATCTTCAAATCCGTATTGCTCTCATTGGCCACGAAATATTTCTTATCCACACAACTAGCCGAATCAGTAACCTTGATTGATGATTCCAAAGCCAACAGTTCTGGATCAATTTCACCTTCCTTCGAGTACAGATTATACTGCTTAACCACCGCATCCATCTCAGGAGCCAGGGCTCTAATCTTTTCTACATAAGAGCCTTCCGCAATTGGAACTGTTATCTTCTGAGCAGGATACCCATATTTCTCTCTCAAGTGATCTTCGTAAAAAGACATTATTGCATCTTCTACTCTTTTGCTAGTTTCCTTCAAAATATTAATCATAGCAGCCATCTGAACAACAGCAAGCTGGTCTTTAATTTTGAAATCAATGTTCTCTCTATAAGTATCCTTTGCTGACAAGCCCATATCCCTCTCCATAACACCTTCCTCGCTACTCATGCTTATCAGATTGATGAAACCCATTCTTGTGAGATACTCAAAGCCATACTGGAAAAAGTAAATAATGTCCGAATTACTTAGTTTATCTATCAGATTTGCATCATACTTGCAAACTATAAAGCCTTCTTCAGTAGTATAGCAAAAGACTGGTTCTATACCCTCTTCTCTTGACATCTCCACAGAAGTACGGATCGGCATGCCCATTTCAGGCTTGAAATAATGCTGAATCAGTTCCTGCTCAAGTTTTTGAGCTTTCAAGCGTGTCCTTGAGCTTATTGCAAAATTGACTTTGTCATCCTTAGCATTAATCACCAACTGCACATAATTCAGATTTGTATCCAAGCCTCTATCAAGATACTTGCTTATTATTTCCTCTTTCTCTACTAGAGATATTGCGGAAGGGAAAAAGACAGGCTCTTTAGGGATCATATCATGTTTAGCCACATAATGGTCGAGAGAACAATAAAATAAAACGGGATGAATTATTGTTGATTTAATTTGGGAGGAAATGCTTATGGATTAGGGATTTATGAAACAAGAGTGAACACTATTAATTTGAAAGTTGTGCAAATAATTTTTATATGTTGTGCGAATCGGCTACCTTTGGTGTATCAAATAGTTAATTATCACGCCAAAATGGCCTTGAAAAATAGTGTTTCGGAAAGAATTTAAATTATTATTTTTTAAAGAGTTTTTTGACAATTTTTAAAATATAAGATAAACCGTATGGAACGAATTACACTTTACTGCCGAACGACATCGGCGCGCGGTACCACTAATCTGAGGTTCCGCGTTACAAATGGCAGGGCCGTTACTATGTACTATTCGACGGGGCGTAAGATTCCTAATGAGCAGTTGGCAGCCTTCACGCCAGAGGGCACTATCCGTCCGAGGGTGACTGTTTATAATCCAAAATTAAAGGCTGAAATTGAGGAGTACTTTGCTGCTATAAATGCTGCTTACAATCATATGAAGATAAATGGCATGGATATGAGGAGCGAGGTGCTGCAGGCTGAGGTTGACAAGATTCTGAACCCTGAATCTACCGAGGCTATCCTCCACCCTAATGGCGATGAGACTTTTGTCCAGAGATTCAGGCGATACGTGGAAGAGGCGTTCAGGGACGGGATCATTGGCGAACATAGACACATGCACTATGATGCTATGGTCAGACGTATGGAGAGGTTTCTGCACATCAAGGGTCATTCGCAGCTCATGCCGGCTCAGTTTGATGTAAAGATGCTGATGGACTACAGACAGTTCGTAAGTGACGAGTACCTGTATGTCTCACAATACCCGAAGCTTTATCAAAAGGATGGACGAAAGCGCTATCCTACCAAGCGCATATCCAACAACTCTGTCATCCATGAGATGAAGGGTCTCAGGGCTTTTCTCAATGAGCTTGAGAACACCGACGAAATCTTCAAGTCGCCTTTCCGCAAAATCTCTCGCGAGCGATTCAAGGCTATGATGCGAGCTAAGAATGACGAACCGTTCTTCCTGCGCAAAGCTGAGCTTAAGATGATCATTGAGACAGAGGTTCCACAGGAGCTTCAGATGGCCAAAGACATCTTCGTACTCAACTGCTGCATTGGGGCCCGAATAAGCGACTTTTTCAGCTTTACCATGGACAAGGTATCTGTATCACCTGAAGGCATCCCATTCATCCACTATATCCCTCACAAGACCATGAAAGAGATGGAGACTATGGTGGAGATAAAGACGCCGCTCGTACGCATTGCCTACGATATAGTGATGAAGACAAAGCTAGACTTCAATCAGCAGAACGCAAACTACACAATTGCGGTGTACAACCGGGAACTCAGGAAACTGCTTAAGTTCTGCGGACTGGACAGACCTGTATCCAAGTTCAACGAGACAAAGGGCTAAAACGAATACTTCCCTCTCTACGAGCTGGCCAGCAGTAGGCTTGCTCGTAAGACCCACGTGGATATCATGAATAAGGTTCAGGTCAATGCCTATGTCGCAGGCCTGCATGCTGAGGCAGTGATGCTGTCTTCAGATACACCAACCTTGAGC
>JAKPKU010000035.1 GCA_029553545.1 Candidatus Cloacimonadota bacterium | reverse complement strand
AGAAATTTTTTGATAGTCATAAATTGATTTTCCAACAATATCTGCTAAATCAATGGACATATTAGAATGGTAATTAGTTATAAATTCTTGAAATCCTGTTAACATGGCATTCTTATCAACTCTATCAGCAACCGCTCCACTTGAATTAATATATGTTAAATACATTAATGTTCTTGCATATATATTATGTGAAGATAATATAATACTATACAAACAAGCATATAAAATATACTCATAATTAAAAGCTTTATTCTCCAAACCAGCAGTATCACCAACAACTTGATCTGTTGAATAAAATAAATTATCATACAGATCACTAAAAAAATTGCGGTATTGATACTCAGAAACAAAAGATCGAAGTATCAAATCATAATTATAGAGATTTGTAGTGTTACTTATAAATGAAAATTGAAAACATAATTCCTCTAAAAAATCATCTGCTAAAATCGGAACAGTGTCATATAATTCTTTTTTTGACAATTGAGAAGTCCCAACCATAGATTCTACAAGTTCTGTAGTATTATCCATAGATGAATTGTAAATTTTTACAAGATCAATTGATTCTGTTTCCTTTATTAAATGAAAAAAATATGGATATTTTGGAAACTTATCGATATTATCTATAAAGGATTTTGTCATAAATTTTGGATCTGTCATAAAAATAACAGAAGTTCTGAAATATTTACGAAACATTTTAGATCTTGTAATATAATTAAAATTACATGTTAAATACCGAGAATATGCATCTGCAAACACGCTCATAATTTTCTCCGTTTAAAAAAGATTTCCTCTTATAGTATTAACAACTTTACTAGCTGCCCCACCGACATTACCAATGTATTTTGTAGCGGAACCAGCGATAGAACCAATGGAACCTTTTGCAGTGTTATACACTGCATTTGCCAACCCTTGTTTAAGTAATGTTGGGGCATTGGTAATTAATGACCCAAATTTACCGATACTATCTACCGCTCCAGAAATTGCACTTCCTAAATTACCAGTTATGGGGGTAAATGCGGCAAGATCTGGAATATCATCTCTTGGTGGAATATCAAACATCCCATATACTTGAGGATTAATATTGGGCTCCATTAATCCAATTGGTTTAAGTGATGTTAAAATTGTTCCAAGAGAAGTCATCATATGAAGAGAATTACTTTTATCATATGCAAATCTTCCCATATCATTTGGATCACTTAGCGATGGATCTCTAAAAATATCAGAATCATATTTTAATGAAGTATTTTTGGAAGGATTTGGACCAGGATCAAAAACTGCAAAAGCATCAAACAATGTTTGAAATTCCAGAGAAAGATCAACTGTTAATGGTTGTCTATACAAATTAAAACTAGTATTACTACCACCTCTTTGAAAAGTAATAGAAGCTAATGATCCAAGAACAGTATAATTCAACCCATAAGCACGGATTGTCAAAGGAATACTTCCACCATATGTAACTCCATTAATAGTTTGTGGAGCGGCTAAAAGAATTAAATATGATAAAGGTTTTAAAATAAATTCTTTAATAGCTTTAGGATGACCATATGGTGATACTAATCTAATATTTACACTGAGATTTCCAGCATATGTGGTAGATTGCCATATCTTTGGGAATGTCATTTTATTTCCAGATACTATCATATCACCAGCAACACTAGTAAGATCTTTAATCAATTGTTGAGTCGTTGGGCCAGCACCAGCAATTCCTGCCATTTTTCCAGAAGCTTCTGTTGTCGCAGCAACTACTTTCTTTTGAAATTCTGCTTTATCAGATCCAAACAAAGACCCGGCAACATCTTTCATACCTTGCCCAATTTCAGATACAGCGTTCGCATCACCCTGGAAAGTACTGTCTTTATAACTAATCTGTATTGTATCATTTGCAGTAGTATCGTCAGTTGTATATAATCTTATACCGGCATAATTATCTGATAATCCATGATACTTTAATATACGACCATATATATTTATTTGATCTTTATAACCTAAATTGAACATATTTGCCATATCACCAGCAGATTCAGGGGTAACTTCCCCTTTTTGAAGTCCAACAATTTTTGCCATTCTAGTAAAATCAAAACCATAATCTACTGGAATAAGATCTATAACACTCATTTTTGTTCTGAGATAATTTCCAAATCGTTGATATTTATCCACCTGTTCATTAAATTTGCATGGTCTGCCAATCGGAAATAAATCGTAACCTGTTTTTTTAAAGGCATCCATCATAGTTTTTGATAATTCTGTTAAAGTCTTTTCATTAGTACTTGTTTGTTTAGTAACCATGCCAGTTGGATTAGAAAATGCGTCTCCAAATTTTGAAGACATAATAGATGCTGCATTAGAAATTCCAGTTGCAGCATTTGATGCTGATGTTTGTAGAGATGTTGCGGCATTAGAGCCCCATTGTTTAGCTTTGTCAAAAAAAGAATCTGACATAAGAATTCTCCATTTTTTATCATTTTTAATATTCGGCAAGATCTGGACATGATTATATGTCCAGATCTTGCCGGATTAAATCATTACACAGCATAAGAAGTTGGATAGTTTTTATTTAAATCATTTAATAACATATGATTAAATAATTCCCCCAACAATTCATCAATTGGACCAGAAATACTAGTCCCCAAATTACCAGATGCACGAGGAACTGATTGAGATCCTCCAGCTAAAGCACCCTTTTGCAGAGTTGGTTTAGCTGATTGTTGTAATATTGCTAATTTTTTAGCAGCTTCCTGTTTACTTGCTTCATCAGTTTTAGCAGTTTCATCTGGAGATGTTTTCATTGTGTCTGCTGTTGCTTTTATACCAGCAGTTGTTTGTGCAGGATTTTTAACAGCACCATATTGTGATCCAGCTGCTTCAGTTATTAAATTTCCACTTTTATCTACTATTCCTGCTTTTTGTGCTGCATCGAGAAGATATGGATACGGAGTTTCACCACGATCAAAGAAATCTTTAAGAAATGATCGTTGCCCACCAGGTGATTGCTCCTGAAACGACCGAATATCTTCAGTAACAGCTTGATCAGATGCCGAATAATGTCCATGCCAATATTTTGCCCAAGGATTATTTACCTCTGAACGTTTATATAATTCATCTTCTACAGCTGCTGCTGCATTAGTACCTGGACCAGCAGCAATAGCCACATTTCCATTTGTGTCAGATTTTTTTGGAATTTTGCTTCCAACTGGTGTAGATTTTGCACCAACAGCCGTAGGAGCATTAGTAGGAGCTGATACAACGGTAGGGCTATCTGCAGCAGTCAACATACCAAGTCGTTTAGCTTCATCTCTAAATTGTCTTGGAATTGGTTTTCCTAAAGCTATATATTCAGATTGTAAAAACTCCTTTTTCTGATCATCCGTCAATTTACCAGATTCAAATTTAGTCATTTGTCTAGTTTGTGATTTGCCATAACCATAAGCAGATAATGCACGATCATTTTCTGTAAGATCTGAAACTGCTTTAATAATCTTTTTCTGATCTTCATCAGAATAAGATTGCAATATCATCCCCTGTCGATATGCATTAGATGTGTTGTAATCAGCCGCTATACTCATTATTTCGTCATCAGTAAGTGGTCCTTTACTCGGTGCAGCTTGTGGAGTAACTGCTTCAGTAACATTTTTATTTTCACCAGATTTTCCTAACAATTCAGCTTCTCTTTTAGCTCTTAACCTTGCAAATCCCTGTTGCACATTATTATCTAATCTTTGAGATTCTGCAGTCGGAGATGCATTTTGATCTACCATTCCAACTGGCGTAGATTTTGCACCAGCAGCATCAACGATATTTTCACTTGCAGCACCATTCTTTTCTTGACCGAATTTCTCAGGTTCAACTACATCTATATACCTAAGTCTTTTAGCTTCTTTTCGTAAATTTAGAGGAATTGGTGTGCCTTTTGGATAATTTTTTTCTAAATACTTAAATTTATCATTATCGGACATTGCTTGAAATTTTGCAAGTTCTTCATTAGATATTTTTCCAATTCCTCCAATTCCAGATTCAATAGGTTTATCAATTTTAGGAGCGGATTTAGCCATAGCAGCATCAGCAGTTTTAGATGAAGCTCCTGTAGTGTTAGAATCTTTTTTATCTTCAGATTCTGCAGTTTTTTCTGCTCGTTCTCTTAATCCTTTAGCAACTTCATCTTCTGATTTTTTCGTACCACTAGATTTACTATCTACCAAGTATTCTTTAAAAGGTGCAGTATCAGGATTAAATTTATATGGAAGATTTGCAACCATTCCAATTGATTCTGCATTAGGATTATTTAAAAATTCTTTTTGAGCTATCATTAAAGCTGCAGTTTTAATATCTTCTGTAGATAACTTTGATCCTTTTCCGCCTTTTTTCTTAGATGCAATCAAATGAGTATTATAATAATTTTGGAAATCTTTATTAGCTAGAATTATAAGATGTCTTTCAGCTACATAGTTTTCAATCATTTTATGTGGGGTACTCGACACTTTTGATGCGGCAAGATCTAATTGTGCTTGTTCAGAAGTTTCTTTAGCATATTTATCTCTTTCAGCTTCTAACGACTTCATTTCAGATTTTTTATCAGTTGGTTTCTTTTGTATTCTTTCACCAGTAAATTGTCGTGTTAGAGCATCCATAAAAGCATCTTTAATTTTTGAAGCAAACTCTCCAAGTATTCCAAAAATATCTTTCGCTTTCTCTCCAGCTTTATAACCGAATTCGGATACTTTTTCACCAGCTGTTAATCCAGTTCCAGCTTTAGCTAAAGCTGCACTAGGATCAGTACTCATTTTTTGAGCTAGTACTTCATATATTTGTCGAACAGTTCGTGGTGTTCCTTTTTCATCATAAAATATGGGTCGATTAGCTTTTGCCGCCTTCGGAAAAACATCAGCAGCAATCGTATTTGGATTTTTCTTAATCTCTCTAAACAATTGTTTCGCACCATCGGCACCCATGAAATGTGCAGCATATACATCTGCTGCGTTAGGAGGAGGAGCTAACACAGAACTTTGAATACTCTTAATATTTTCCTGTATAGATTCTCCACCCATCAATGCATTAGCTCTAGCATCAAATGGACTCGTATCTGGTGAAAGACCATATTTTTTACCTTTTCTTCCAAGCATTGTGTCCCATGTTTCTTTAATAAATTGAAACAATCCAGAAGCAGATGAACCTTTCGCTTTTGCATTTGGATCAAAACCAGATTCTGCATATGCCATTTTCTGCATAATCCCAAGCGGCGCTCCAGTTGCAGCAGACGCTTCTTGTAATACAGAAGCTATACTACCAGGAGGAGATGGAATATTTGCAGCAGTAGTATCAGTCGGTGCAGGAGATGTTTTTGATGTTTCAGCTCCAGATGGCGTCGCAGAAGTACTCGCTGCCATAGGAACATGAGTTCCACCAGGAGTAGATGGTTTTTGAGATCTTATTGCTTTTTCTTTAAAATATTTATCTTCTAAAGCTTTCCTCTGTTCTGATTTAGCAGCTTTCCATTCTTTATTATATGCATCATAATATTGTTTTTCTTCATCTGCTACCTGCACAGGAACTGATGGTTTGTCTGAAATTCTTGAAGTGGTTGTTGGACTTTTCTTTTTAGCTTCTTTTTCAGCTAAAATTGCTTCTCGTTCTTTAGCAGTCACAGCTTTCCTAGCTTCTTGTCCTTTAATTTGACTTTCTAAAGCTTGATCTCTAGCTGCTTTACTATCTTTTGCCCGCTGTGCATCCTTTGCAAAATCCTCATCTCCAGTTACATATGATTCTTCTTCACCACCAATAAGCTTACCTATAACTGGAATTTTTCGTCCTTGATTTTTAGCCCAAATCCACAAATTTTGAATTACTCTT
>JAKPKU010000023.1 GCA_029553545.1 Candidatus Cloacimonadota bacterium | reverse complement strand
CGAACAATTCAGTAACATTATGGCTTTTTTACCTTTTTACCTTTTTAAAAAAACTGCAGACTTTGTCTGCATAAATCCATGTCTCAGACATTGCAGCGTGTGAGCGAAGCGAACCGTACTGCATGGCTGAGACATGGATTTCTGTGTCATGAAAGAAGAAAAATGAGCAGTGAATTTCATCGAGCGGTTTACGAATTTGCTGCGCCCGCAGCGAATTCGTCGCGCAAAAAATGTATAAAGGAGGTGTTTTGATGATAAAGGTATTTTCCATGGCTTATGATTTTGATAATGATAAATTTGATGATGAAGAACTGGCTAATTTTGTTGCCACCCATCGTGTCAAATACATCCGAAAAGAGTTTTTTGTATCAAAAGATGTACCATGTTGGACATTTGTCGTCGAGTATGACACATATAGCGGTCGGCGTAAAATCAAGGAAGATACTAAAGACTCACCTACAGAGGCTTTAGATATTGAAGATGAAATATTGGTTGATAAATTGAAGATCTGGCGTCATCAAGAAGCAATAAAGAGAGGGATCCCTTTATATATTGTTATAACAAATGACATTATTCAAAGAATTGCAACCAAGAAACCGATGAGTAAAGATGCACTTTCAAAAATTCAGGGTATGGGTGGCAATAAGATGTCGCTCTATGGAGAAGAATTATTGAAGATTATTAAAGAAGGCGATAATGAACAAGGATTATCCGATATTCAACCAATGGTACAAATCGCTGAACCTGATTCTGGCAGTGAGCGAGAAGTTCCCAAAGTCGATGAGATTCGTACTGACAACAAGGATCCAGAATCATTGTTTTGATATAATTGAAGATATCATTGAACTTATTTATTCAAAAGAGAAAAAAGCCTATTTTAAGAAGATAAACTTACATTTAGAGAAGTTAAGAATCTTAATGCGTATAGCTTATGATAAAGCTTATTTGTCGCATGAACAAATGGAGAGAGTAGTTATAGAGATCAATACAACAGGGAAAATGCTTGGAGGTTGGGAAAAGAGTGATGCAAACAACTAAAACAATGTTTGATGAAATGGTTTCTTGGCGGAACTTGTATAAGGCATATAAAAAAGCTTTGCGTGGTAAAAAGCACAAGGAAATGAATCAGAAGTTTATGTTTTATTGTGAATCAGCCTTAGCAGGTTTAAAAATAGAGCTGGTTAATAATACTTATAAAACATCACCCTATAAGTATTTTCAAATATACATACCAAAAGAGAGAACTATTAGCGTCGCTGCATTTCGTGATAGAATAGTACATCATGCACTGATTAATGTAATTGAGCCAATTTATGAAAGAGTGTTTATTGATGATTCTTATGCGACAAGAAAGAAGAAAGGGATGCATAAGGCAGTGTATCGTGCACAACAATATGCACAATTTAATAAGTATTATTTAAAGCTCGACATAAAAAAGTATTTTGACAGTATTAATCATGATGTATTAAACGAGCTTTTGGCAGATAATATCCACGATAAAAGAATGTACCAATTAATAAAGCAGATTATAGCCACTCATACAACAGAGAATAGTTGCGGCTTGCCTATAGGTAATCTCAGCAGTCAGTTTTTTGGCAATGTGTATCTGGATAAAGCAGATCATTTTATTAAAGAAAAGGGATTTAATCACCATGTTCGATATATGGATGACATAGTAGTATTTTCTGACTCTTCAGATAAGCTTAAGATGCTATTTAAAGAGCTTGAGGAGTTTTTATTAACTTCTTTAAAACTGAGGATAAAAGAAAAGTCTGTGCAGTTAAATTATTGTAATCGAGGTTTACCATTTTTGGGCTTTAGAATATTTCCAGACTATATTAGGTTGCAGAACGTAAATATCAAACGAATGAAAAAAAAGATTAAAGAAAAAGAATACTTATACAAAATTGGGAGAATTACTGAAAATGCTATGGCAAACAGTGTAAATAGCACACTTGCCTTTATAAAAACAGCTAATACTTTTAAACTCAGGGAACGAATTTGGGGGTAAAAATCACAATAGTGGGTCCAACCGTGTTAATCGTGGCGGCAGCTGGAACAACAATGACAACAACTGCCGTGTGGCTAATCGCAACAACAATAGTCCTGGCAATAGCAACAACAATCTTGGGCTTCGCGTTTTGGCACATCTACAAAATCAGATATGATATGTTTACGGATATATCATCAGTATTAAGAATTGTTCGGATTTTTATCCTGTCCATGGATGGCAAAGAATCTTTTATGACTCATGTTTAAATGTTTGTATTATTGTTTTGATTATGGACAAAGAGACATTTGTTTTGACACAAAGCAGATTGCAAGCAGTCATTAATTAATTCTAAAAAAAATACTTGCAAGAAAAGCGGCTAAAAATATACTGGTAATGAGGTGTATATGAAGGTAAGGTTATTTATTATAATTGTTTTGGTTGTCTTGGCAAGCCTCTTATTTGCTGATAGTAAGGCTGATTACCTGAAGATTAAGGGTTCGCAGGAATATTATATAGGTGAGAGTAGCGCTGGAACAAATGAGCGTGTCAGTGAAGAGCAGTTAAAGAAGACAGCTTTGGCTAATTTAATTTTGCAGATTCAGGCTAATGTGCAGGTGAATGTCTCTGATGTGCAGGCTGAGTATAATGGCCGCCAGGAGCAAATAGCCCAACAGCGAGTTGAGATGTCCAGTAAGATTAAGCTCTCAGGATATAATTTTATCTCATATAAAGACAAAAAGACGCAATATGTACTTGCTTACTTGAATAAGTCGGTTTATCGGAGATGGCTTGATGAGCAGAGTAGTGCATTGATCAAGCGTATGGAAATAGCAGGGGCGAAAGAGGAGAGGATAGGGATAGAGAGTGTAATATCCGAATACTTGAATATTTATACTCTGACTATGATGTTGCCACAGGCTATAGCCTATAATGATAAGCCTGATTTGAACCTCTATGTGTATAATATTTTATATGATTATTTGCAAGAGAGTCGAGTTCAATCTGCGGTGCAGAAGCCAAATGCACAGACACCCGATGCTTTTCCTATTTCTTTTAATATAACAAATGCTCAAGTGCCCTTGAATAATGTGAAGCTGGCATTTGAAGGTGATGATATCGCACAAAAGGTGATTGATGGGAAAGCTGAACTGTATATCTTTGGCTTTTGTTCGGAAAAGCGGCTGAAGAAAAAGATGGTCTTGAATTATGATAGTGAGATGGCTGACTTGAATAAGGAGGTGCAAGAGCTTTTGCAGGAATATCCTATTTGCTACAGCTTTAACCATGAGATAGACTTTAGTAATTTGGTAAATATCGATATAGAAATCAAACAAGATGGGGCAGAGATAAACCTCAAGCCAATAATCGAGAATATCAGTGTAAAATCTCTTGAATGGCAGTTTGGTGATGATAGCCCAAGAACAGCAGAGCGAAATCCTAAATACGTTTATGCGAGAGATGGCGTCTATCGTATTAGCCTCACAGTTAATAATTTGTTTACTGTTACCAAGGCTGTTACAATTGGTGTGCCAAAGCCAAAAGTTGAAGATAAGAAAAGCAGTGTGCAGGAGAAAATTGCATATAGGCAAGTCACAGTTAAGCAGGTATTTGCCAGTCAAGCAGATATAGATCAACTACTGAGTTTTGAGCGGATAAGAGAGGCAATTGCCTGGCTGAGCAAAAAGAAGAATGAAGGTAAGCTGATATTTGGCTCTAAAGATCAATTAGCCAATGCAGATCAAGCATATATCTTATTATTTGATGCTAAAAGCGAAAGGATTATCTCTTTAATCTCACCTGAAGATAATGGCAGGATTGATTTGCGAGATCAGCAGGCAGTGAAAGACAGTGAAATATTGAAAAAAGGGAGAGGTGGTATATGGATACAGTTTTTAAAATAAGAGTATTTTTAATAATTCTCTTCTTGTCGGTTTTTGCTATGGTACAGGCACAAGTTCGTACGGAAGTGACAGTGAGATATAGGTCAAATCAAGAGTTGGCAAATCAGATTGAAAACGCTGTGGCGCAATTGATTAATGAGGCAAATAGTAGTTATGCAGGGCAAACAAAACTGAGCCTGGATAGCAAGTGTTTTACAGCCCTGGCTATTAATCGCATCAATAGTATTTGGGAAAATAGCCCTTTTTATTGTGCTGAGGGCTCTATTCAATTGAATCTCTTAAAGCAGGCAGCAGCGAACTTTGAATTGCGTAATATTCCTGTCCTGGTCAATAATGGCACTGGTGATGTTGAGAATGCAGAACTGGTGATCAATGTCAATGCTGCAGGCAAAATTGAAGATATTAGTTTTGCGCTTGACTATCATATGTACAGCAAGATTATGGACAGTAAATTGCCAGCGCGAGAGTATCGGCAAAAGAAGATAATTACCGACTTTGTGGAGAACTATCGGACCGCTTATAATCGCAAAGATATTGCTTTTTTGGATGAAGTATTTAGCGATAATGCCTTGATTATCGTAGGTAGGGTCATTGAACCAGATTTGACAAGCAAAGAAGTCAAATTGGCTGATCCAGAAAAGGTTGAGTATGTAAAGCAGAATAAGTCTGAATATATTAGCCATACAAAGAGGGTTTTCGCAAATAATAAGCAGATACGCGTTTTCTTTGATGATATCGACATATCTATCTCACCCAAAAATGATAATATTTATGGTGTGCAATTATTGCAGACATGGCGTGGCGACTACTATGCAGATAAGGGCTACTTGTTTTTGATGATAGATTTTACAGATGATGAGCATCCCAAGATTTATGTGCGTACATGGCAGCCAGAAAAGGATGAGGACCTCTTTGATTTAGGCTCCTTTGTTTTTTAGCCCATTAATTGTGGAGTTTAAAAGACAAGATTAGAGAAAAATTAGCTTCAAGAGAAAAATCACTTGACGAAAATACACTGTTTAAAAAAAATATACTACTGAGATGCTGGAGTGGTGAAATTGGCAGACACGCTAGATTCAGGTTCTAGTGAGAGTTATCTCATAGGGGTTCGAGTCCCCTCTTCAGCACCATCTTTTAGCTTATTGCCTGCTAAATAAGCTATGCCAGAGAAAGAGGTGATAAGATGAAGAGTATGACAGGTTTTGGTAATGCTGAGCTTCATAATGATGACTTTGATATAGAAATAGAAATAAAATCTGTAAATAGTAAGTACTTTGACTGGAAAATGTCGTCACCACGAGAATTATTAGTCTTTGAAAACCAAATTAAAGAGATAGTTGCAAAATATATTAGACGCGGAAAAGCAGACCTGAGAATCAATTTTTACGATAAACGCGTGCCTGATTATCAATTAGATGAAAACAAGCTGAAAGCCTTTGCAGAGCTACTAAAACATGCTAAAGAGATTATTGGTGATGAGACGCCTTTAGACTTGGAAACTATCATCTCACAGCCAAATGTCTTGACCTTTCATAGTCCCGCATATGATGAGGATTTTCTGCAGATACTCTTAGAAACCGCTGAGCAAGCAGTGAAAAAGCATCAATTGATGGCTATGCAAGAAGGCGAGAAGATGAAAGAGTTCTTTGATGAGTCTTTTCTCAAGATCAAAGAATCTGTGCTTTTTATAGAAAGATCAGTACCTGAGTTTCAGACAAAGTGTTTTGAGAATGCTAAAGATAATATCGAGCAACTCTTAAAAGAGAGCCTCAACGAAGACTTGGAAAAGAGATTGATGCTGGAGCTCGCCCTTTACTTTGATAAAAACGATATTACAGAAGAGATTATTAGGATAAAGAGTCATTTAGATAAGTTTGAAGAGAGACTAAACGGCGATGGTATTGATGCGGGCAAGTCTTTGAACTTTATCTTTCAAGAGATGCAGAGAGAGATCAATACGATTTCTGCAAAGTACAATGAGACAACAGCTTTTGAGCATATCTTACGCATCAAAGAAGAGATAGAAAAATGTAGGGAGCAGATACAAAATGTCGAATGATAACACAAATAAACCGATAATTGAGTGGAACTCTTTTCCCTTTATGGACTTCCCACGCAAGTCGATACTGCTGGTGATATTCCTGTTTTTTATGGGCTATATCTTGTGGAATATTGCTGTGGTAAATTGGGAACAACCACTGTATTACGTATTAGGCGTGCTGATTTTGTTTATCGGTGTAGCACCGTATTTCGTCTCTACAAAGTATGAGTTTTATGAGCACCATTTACTGATCCGCTATCCTATTGTGAAGGTTGAGAAGAAATACACTGATTATGGTAGTTTTTATGTGGATAAAAAGGGCTTGATGCTCAGCACATTTAAGCAGGTGTCGCGACTGGATGCCTTTCGTGGACAGTCAATCCGCTTTTCCAAAGACCAGAGCGAGCGAGAGGCGATCATTGCCTTTTTGAGTGAGAAATTGATTAAATTGTAGAGTTTGCGAGGATAATTGGATAAGAATATTATAAAAGAGAGCTTGGTAAAGTTTTTTAAAAAGCATGGTAATCAGTCATACACTGCGTTTCAGTGCGTGTCGTCTATTGGACTGAGAAAGACCGAACAAGCTGATGTTCAGAGTGTCTTGAATGAGCTTGTGCAAGAATTATTCATTGAGAAAATTGGTAAAAAGTATTCATTACGTAGTGATTTTATTGAAGAAATAGTAGAAAAAGAAGAGCCTGCTTTAAAAGAAAAAGAAGCAAAGACAGTGACTGGCACTTTTGATGCGACATCTCTGGCTAAGAATATGTCCTTTGCCTATGTGATAATGGATGATGGTATTGATATCAAGATCTCGGCTGAGGATACTCTAAATGCCTATCATCGAGATATTGTAGAAGTAGAGCTGATAAAGAATAAGGCAAATAGGCGAATTGGTATTATCAAGCGCATTATAGAGCGCTATAGTAATAAGTTTGTGGGGACTGTTGATTATGTCTCAAAGAAAAAGCTCTTTATTTGTGATAATTTGAAGATTCATAATCCCTTTCAAATTAGTGGCGCTGCTGACAATTTGAAGGGTAAAAAAGTAGTTATTGAGATTGATAACTGGGGCAATAGACTGATGAATCAATTGCCGTCTGGTAAGATAGTAGAGGTCTTGGGTGATAGTGGCTTGCCAGAAGTTGAGCTATTAGCGGTTATTCGTGATTTTGATTTGCCTTTGGAGTTTCCTGAAGAGGTCTTGAAAGAGGCGCTGGCGATAGATGGTAAGATTACCGAGGCAGATATTGCCAAAAGAAGTGACTTTAGAGATATATTTACTTTTACTATTGACCCGATTTCTGCTAAAGACTTTGACGATGCTATCTCGCTTGAGGAATTGGGTGAGGGGAAGTTGAGGCTCTATGTTCACATTGCTGATCTTGCCCACTATATCAAGCTGGATGGTGAGATCTTTAAAGAGGCATTGAATCGTGGTAATAGCTATTATTTTCCTAAAAAGGTCTTGCCGATGTTGCCTGAAGCACTATCCAATAAGATGTGCTCCTTACGCCCTGATGAAGAGAAGATGACGGTGACAGTGATAACTGATTTTGATAATAATGGAGCGATTATTTCGCAGGATATAAAAGAGAGTGTGATCTGCTCTAATGCGCGACTGAGCTATGAAGAAGTAGATTTGTTATTTGAAGATAAAGAGCATGGGCTGGATGAGAATATAGTTAAAACACTCAATTTGATGCGGTTCCTGTCGCAACAATTGTACAAGAAGAGGGTGCAAAAAGGCTATCTCAGTTTTGACTTGCCAGAGGTGGAATATATCTTTGATGATGAGGGCTATTTGGTGGACTTGAAGCGTAGTCAAGAGACAGATTCGCATCGCTTGATCGAGAACTTTATGTTGGTAGCAAATGAATTTGTGGCAAAGAGGCTGACAAAGCTGACTGGCACAACGATCTATCGTATTCATGAAGAGCCGAATAATGAAGACTTGATGAAGATAAAAGATATACTCAAATTCCATAAAATTAGCTTTCAAGTAGATGAAAATATCAATAAAACATGGCAGAATGTGCTAAAATGCCTGCCAACTGAAGAGTATCATCGTGTATTCGACAGGATGGTGCTGCGTAGTATGAAAAAGGCGAAGTACTCTACTGCACATATTGCACACTTTGGTTTAGGTATTCCCACTTATACTCACTTTACCTCACCGATTAGGCGTCTGTGTGACTTGATTGTTCATTTTCAGCTGAAGAAATACGAGTTTCATAAAGCCCTCGACGAAGTAGGAAAGAATGATTTGAGCTCTGCTGCGGTTTTTAATTACGCAGGTATTGCTACCAAGAAAGAAGCGCTGGCAGATGAATCAGAAAGAGCTATGGAAGATAAGACCTTGCTTGCCTTTATGAAAAAGAAGGTGGGTGATGAGTTCACAGGAATCATTATAGCTTTTACTAATTCAGCAATGGTCATTGAGCTTGATGATTTGCCTGTGCGAGGCATAGTGAAATACATGAGTCTAACTGATGACTTTTATGAGCTATATGAGCGGCTGAAGGTGGTGAAGGGTAGGCGTAGAGGACGTGTATTTAAACTGGCAGACAAGGTTGAAGTGTCTGTGGATATGGTGACTGACGATATTTACTTTAGCCTGAAATGCGAAGCTGTAACAAAAGTGCATAAAAAGAAAAGGAAGAAAAAGAAATGAGAAAGATCTTAATCTTAAGCCTTCTTATTGTCTGTGTGAGCATGTTACTTAGTTATAATACAAATGATTATAAGATATATAATAGTAAAACAAGGAAGTATGTCAAGCTGTCGCAAATGGCAAAAGAATGCCAAAAAGCTGATATTATCTTCTTCGGTGAATTGCATGATGATGAACTGTTGCACTGGCTGGAGATTGAGTTTTTAAGAGAGTTTTATCATAATAATCATGAGATAGCCGTCTCCATGGAGATGTTTGAAAGAGATACACAAGGGATACTCAATGACTTTTTAATGGGCAAAATAGAGGAATCTGACTTTTTACTACGTAGCAGAGCGTGGGATAATTATCCTACAGATTATAAGCCGATAGTTGAGTTTGCAAAGGAAAAGAAATTGCCATTAATTGCAGCAAATGTGCCTCGTTATATTGCTTCATTTGTGAATAGGGAGGGGCTTGAGATATTGGATAGCCTGTCTGTTCAAGAAAAGATGTGGGTGGCACGTGCTGTAAATACTGATGATGGTACCTATAAAGACAAGTTTTTCGGTTTGATGGGCAATATGCAAATGGGGCATGGTATGCTTTTAGATAGACTATTTGCAGCGCAATGCGTGAAAGATGATACCATGGCAGAGTCGATCGTCGATTATTTAAAGGCAAACCCCAAGAAGAAGGTGATACACTTTAACGGTGATTTTCACAGTCAGTCAGGGCTTGGCACAGTTGAACGTGTGGATAAGAACTATAAGTCGCTTGTGATTAGTCCCTTAGCCAAGGCTGAGGGCGAGAAGTTGGAGATATCTAAAGAAGATGATATTTCCATTGCAGATTATATAATTATCATAAACAGAGAATTTGGAGAGCAAGATGATTAGGGTTGATATTACATATGAAAGCAAACAGATAAAGTGTCTGTCTTATGCAAAAGCTATAACAATTAATGAGATTATGGATGAAGTGAGCTTGCCCTTTTGTAAGATTGTGGCTTATAAGATTAATAATGAGTATGTTACGGGAGCCAAGCTCTTAGAGCAAAATACCCGCATTGAGATTGTGCCTCTAACAACAACCGAGGGTTATAGAATTTATCAAGACTCTATTATTTTTCTTTTTCACATGGCTTTTTATCTCTTATATGGCACAAAATATACAGTTAATGTGCAGCATTCTATTGGCGATGGAGTTTATTGTGAACTTGAAAACACTCAGGAGAAAGTCGAAGAGTCTGATTTAAAGACAATTACCCAGAAAATGAAAGAAATAATAGACATGAAGGCGCCTATTCAAAAAATAAACATGCCTATTGGTGAAGCACTAAACTACTTTAATATTTTCAAGCGCTTTGATATTATTAAAAACCTCAATTACGGCAACACCCGTACTATAGATGTATTTAATTGCCGCGAATTTTATGATTACTACCCAGGCAATTTGGTACCACATACAGGTTTATTAGACATTTTTGAATTATGTAAATACGGCAATGGCTTTGTGATTAGATTCCCCAAAAATGGTACTTGTGAGATAGATGGAAAGTTTGAAATGCCGAAGATTCTTTTCTCTGTGCATCAAGAGCATGATAAATGGCTGAATATTCTGAAAGTGCACAATATTGGTGATTTAAATGAATTGATTGAGAATAATAAGATTAGCGATTTTATTCAAACAGAAGAGGCACTACATGAAAAGAAAATTGCCTTTTTGGCAGATCAAGTTTTGGCAAGAAAGCAAACAAGAGTTATTTTAATTGCAGGACCGTCTTCTTCTGGCAAGACAACATTTGCTAAAAGACTCTCTGTACAATTACGCGTCAATGGTATAACACCGCTGGTGATCGGGCTTGATGACTATTTCTTACCACGAACACAAACACCACGTAAAGCTGATGGTGACTATGATTTTGAAAGTATTTACTCTTTGGATTTAGACGTCTTAAATAGAGACTTACTCGCCTTGATTAATGGTGAAGAAGTCGTTTTACCACGATACAACTTCATTACTGGAGTAAGAGAGTCAAGCGGTGAAAAGCTTGCCCTAAAGGATGATAATGTGCTCGTATTAGAGGGCATCCATGCGATAAATGATGTTTTGACCTCAGAAATACCAAATGAAAATAAGATGAAAATCTATATCAGCGCCCTAAATCAATTGAATATAGACTATCATAATCGTATTGCTACAACTGACTTCCGTAAATTAAGAAGAATTGCACGTGACTTCCGCTATCGTGGCTATTCTGCAGAAGAAACATTGATGCGCTGGGACTCAATCAGAGAGGGCGAAGACAAGAATATCTTCCCATTTCAAGAGACGGTCGATTTTATGTTCAACAGTAGCTTGACTTATGAATTGGGTGTGCTAAAAAAGCACGTCTTGCCTCAATTGCTGGCAATACAAAAGCATTCAAATGTCTATAATATCGCACAAAATCTAATTACATTGCTTGGTCATATTAGAGATATTCAAGACAACTTGGTTCCACTCAATTCAATACTGAGGGAATTTACTTTCGAAAGTGTGTTTAAGTATTAATTATTTTTAGCCTATTTAATGCATTAAATAAGGGTTTATTAGATTAATTAGAAATAATATAAAAAAGTATTTGCTTTATTCAAAAAACCTGTTATATTATAAACAATGACATTAAAGATAGGAGTGTAAAAAATGGAAAACAAACAAGAATTTACAGGGATGCCACTATTGGGAGACGATTTCCCAAAAATGACAGTGCAAACAACACGCGGAATGAAAGTATTACCAGATGATTACAAAGGGCAATGGTTTGTATTATTTAGCCATCCAGCTGATTTCACACCAGTATGTACCACAGAATTTGTCGCATTTCAAACAAGATACGAAAAGTTCAAAGCGCTTAATTGCGAATTAATCGGAATGAGTGTAGATCAGATTTTCTCACACATTAAATGGGAAGAATGGATCAAAGAGAAATTAGGCGTAGAAATTCAATTCCCAATCATCGCTGATACTGGCGCTGTAGCAGGCAGACTTGGCTTGATTCACCCAGGCAAAGGCACCAACACAGTTAGAGCGGTATTGATTGTTGACGGTAATGGTAAAATCAGAATCATATTCTACTACCCACAAGAACTCGGTAGAAATATGGACGAAATCTTAAGAGCAATCGAAGCTATGCAAATCGCTGATAAAAACAAAGTTGCTATGCCTGCACAATGGCCTAATGGCGAATTGTTTGGCGATCACGTAATCGTTCCACCTGCAACAGACGTAGATGCAGCTAATGAAAGAATGAAAAATCAAGAAAAGAATGGTTACCAATGCCTTGACTGGTGGTTATGCCATAAGCCATTAAACAAATAATTTAAAAAAGTATATTTTTTAGCACAGAGGAAACTATGTGCTTTTTTTTACAAAAAGTAATATTTAAGATAATGCCTCCTTTTTTATCTTCATTTCAGTGAGTCTGACAAAATAATTATTAATTCTGAATAAAAAAACATCACCCTCTACATATATAGGGCTTAGAAAATGGTGTTTTTCGAAAACTATTTTAACCTAAAACAGCAGATGCCTACTACGAGCGGGTTTAGGGGTGATTTTTTTTAATACATATTTTTGGTTGCCAGTATGATATTTGAGTTTGTAAAGGTGAGACAAACGACTTCAATACAGCTATGATTGACCGACAGAACCAGTTTCATGCAGTAAAATACTTATTCAGTGATAATGCATAATGTATTATGAAAAATCAACTTTTAAATTCTTGACAAAAATCTCTTATTTTTTTATTATACTATAAGTGGAGGATTTATGATAATTGATTCCAGATATCAAGTAATAACTAATTTAGGCACAGGATTATACGCAAGTGTATTCAAAGTAAGAGACATACGTACAGATCAAATCTACTCATTAAAGTTGTTTAATCATCTCGAGGCAGGCGCTTTTTATGAAGAATTGAATGCTGAATCGATGCATCATATCACCAAGCTAAGACATCCAAATCTGCTGCACATTTACAATTTTGGCAATTGGGATACTCATATTTACTATTTAGCTGAGTTTTATCAGGGTACGAATCTTAAGAACTTTCGGTTTAACCCTCAAAAATATAGCATGTTGTATGACTTAATCGTTCAAATAGTCTACGCATTGGATGCTCTTCACAATCAGAATATCCTGCATAAAGACATTAAACCAGAAAATATTATGTACAGTATTGTTGATCAAAAAATTAGGATAAAGGTCCTCGATTATGGCTTTAATAAGATGGACACAGAAAGAAATCAACAAAGAATTAGTGGTACATTGCCCTATATCGCACCTGAAATATATGCGGGAGAAAGCGGTAGCCCTGAAAGCGACTTCTATGCGCTGGGCGTGACTTTGTACTATATTTTAACGCAGACATTGCCTTTTTCGCAAGATCAGATTTCTGAGATTATACAAGGTGAGTATAAAAATTTCTTCCCTAAATTCATTAGAAACTTCGTTCCCGATATACCTATCGAGCTTGAGAAATTTGTCTTAAAGTTGATAGAAAAAAAACCGGAAGACCGCTTTCCAAACTGTCATGCAATAATTCAATACATAAACAAAATACAAAAAAAGAGATACTTATACACTCAAAAACAGGCAACAATCAACTTTTTTAAATATGGCTCATATTTGGTGAGAAATGAATACTCAAATCAGTTGAAAGGCTTTGTAGAGAATATCGTACAGAAAAATGGCAAACTTATTACCATAATCGGTGGTGAGGGATTGGGTAAAGGAGATATCCTTACACTTTTTAAATACAGTATTTTAAATAATAACTATTATATCTTTGATTATGTCTGTTCAACCCAAAACAGAGATCCTTTTTTTGCTCTAATAAAAGAGTTTTCTTCATCTGCTTTGAGTAATGAAAGAAAACAAATTGAGTCTTCTTTGATCAGTGAAAAGCTAAAAATATACCTTGAAAAGTCCGAAATTGAAGCATCAAAGCTCAATGAGACCAAAGATAATCTCATGCAAGACTTTGAATATTCGAAGCAGTTTTTAATGAACCTCTCAGAAGAGAAACCTTTGATTTTTATTATTAGAAATGGGCAACATCTAACAGAGCATACACTCGAATTTCTCAACCATATCGCCCCTGAGATCAATAACTTGCCTGTTATGATCATTGTAAGCATCAATGACCCAGAGAAGATTAAAAAACTGAAGTATGCAGTGAGAATAATGATGAAGACGCTGACTCCTGCTGACACGCATGATTACTTGCAGAAAATATTAAGGTCTGATGTGACACAAGACTTCAGCCAAGAATTGTGGGATAGGACAAATGGCAATCCACAGTTTATTGTCGGTATATTGAGTGACTTGATTGAGAATAAAAAGTTGATTACAGATGATAAAATACACTTTGATATTGACCTGTCAAAATATCAATTGCCAGAAAAGATAATTCACTCTATCTATAAGCGAATGAGCCACTTAAGTGCGGTATCATATCGTTATCTACAAAAACTCTCCTGTATTCATACGCCACTGAATATGGAATTGATTATGGAGATGTTGCAAATCTCTAAAAGAACTCTTTATAACCTGCTTTCAGACGCTATTAGCAATGAGATACTCTATAAAGAAGGGGGCGTTTATAAGTTTAACTTTCGTGAGGTCAAGGAGCGCTTTTTTAATGAATGCCCTGATTTTATCAAAGTAGATATTTCCAATAAACTAATCGAATACCATAAGAGTAGTGCTAATCTCGATAAAGAGACAATCAAGGGTCTGCTGTTAAACTGTTTGATTACAAAAGATTATGAATCCTTGTTATTATTTAAAAGGCAGTTATACAAGTTATACAATAGTGACTATGAGCAACATAATGCCTTTAATGAAATATATGAAATACTGGAATTGACCTTATCTGATAAAGCGCCATTAAGAGAGAGTGATTTTCGAGCAGATCTGCTTTCATTAATCTGTAAAGCTGAGCTCACTGGAAGCATTGAAAAGGCTTATAACTTGGTTTCAAGTATAAAAAATAAGGATAATATATTTGAATATCATTTCGTATTAGCTGCTTTAAATATGAGACTCGAAAGCTTTGAGAAGGCTTTAGAATTGTATCAGAAATCATACAATTTGGCAATAAGCGGCAAACAGCAAACAATTGCTTTGCTCGACATGGTGTGGATACATATTTTTAAAGGCGAAAAAGCTCAAGCACAGAGTATTATCGAACAACTTTCTCAATACCAGCTTACTAATGATTTAGAAGTCTGTTTTAATGATAGGAAAGGGCTATTTATTTCAAAATTCCATAATGAAGAAGATGCTATTGAGTTTTTGGAAGAGTATCTGCCTAAAATACAGGCGACTAATGATCAAAGAATTATAAATAGACTCAGCTCACTTTATAGCAATCTTGGCAACCTATATTCAAACACAAAGAGATATACCGAGGCATCCAAGTATTATAAGCTTGCCCAAAGCCTCTCTGAAAAGATAAATAATCAAAACCAACTTTCAACGATCTACAATAATATTGGTGACTTTTATCTTAAGCAAGGTATGACAAACAATGCCTTAGATTACTTTAATAAAGGTAAAAACCTCAGTAAAAAGCTTAATAATATCAGAAACCTAACCCTGGCTAATGTAAACTTTGGCGAGGCTTATATCAAGCTTGGTGATTTTATCAGCGCAGAAACATATTTGGAGAAAGCCAGAGAGTTGTCTGAAAACTCAAAGAATAAAAACTTTTATGACTCTATCATGAGTAATCTTGCTACAACAAAAAACAAGCTTTACAGCTTTAAAGAATACCTTGAATTCATTGAAAAAGAACATCTTTTCGAGCTCTTTGACAAGAAAAAGAGTATCACCCCATTTCATAAAACATATATCTATTATCTCTGCGAAGTAATGCAAATTGAGAAGGTCAGTGAGTTCTTGAACGCAAACCTAAAGCCATCTAATACTAATAATGACGAGTTTTTGTATCAAGTAAAGGGCATCATTAATCTACATAAAAAAGAGTACCAACTTGCTAAGGCTAACTTTGAAAAATCACTCGCTGCAGCCAATCAAATCAAGAGTATATATGCATTAACTATCTGTTATATTAGGCTTGCAGAGTGTAATCTCAAAATGAATAATATCAATGAGGCAGAAGAAAATATCAAGAATGCCAAAATATTTGTTGAAACCCATCAGTTTAAGTATTGGGGCGCGGTCATTCAAATCCTTAAGTTGCAAATCTCTCTGCTTAGAAAAGAAACACCACTGCGAAGTCTGCTGAGACAGACAATTATCCTCAATGAAAAATGTGAAGAAAACAGATATCACATTTTAAATATTGACTGTTTAGGATTGATTACCCAGATTTATAAAGAGCTAAAGGCAACAAACCTCTACAAAAGCAATTTTAACAAGTACATGACAAAGGTCAAAGATATGGCAAGAGGCATTCCTGATAATGAATATAAGTCCTATATTGCCTATCGATTACCTGTTCAAACGCCACAACAGCATTTGCAGCTTTATCAAGTGACACCACGTGCAAAAAAAGACCATGAATCCTGGCAGAAAGAGCTATTTGCTTTGCTCAGAAAAGACGTTATTAATGAGATTCACTATATATTAGAAAAGTTTATTAAAGATAACTTTGCTCCACAAAAGTATACAATAATTTATTCCAAGAAGAGCGTGTCTTATGATATGTTTTTGTCTCATTCAAACTTTGCTATCTATGTATCTTCTGGAATTAGAGAAACAGAATTAGAAGCTTATCAACAGATTTGCATCAATGCGCTCAATAAGAGGGCTGTAGAAAAAGACACGATCGACGGTAAACATGTAATGGTAGCCCCTTTGTGGCTAAGAAAGTCCTGCTATGGTTGCCTCATAATTGAAGATAATGGTGAGCTTGCCTTTACAAACCACGAAACACATACCATGGAAATGTTTTCAATCCAGCTCTCAGCCTTATTGATACGTGTGCTCGAATATGAGAATAATGAAAAGACTATCAAAAAAATGCAAGAGGTAATGAATTTATCTAAGCGTTTTATTCAAGTGCATGATGTGAAAAGACTTGAGATAATTATACTGATTAATGCCATTTCTTTGAGCAATGCAAAGCGTGGAGTTTTAATCAAAAAAGATAGTGCTGGTAATTTTCTCTTTCAAATAGCTTATGATAGCGACAGGAACATCATTTCGTCTTTCCCAAATATGTCTAAAACAACACTGCTTTATGTTGAAGAGAATAGACGCCCCCTTTATACATCTAATATTCTTGAGGATATTATTTTCAAAACTTCTCCATCTATCCTGCAATACCAGATCAATTCGCTATTTTGTGCACCAATAATTATTGAGAATAAGATTTATGCATTTCTCTATTTGGACAATTATCAGCGTAGTCACGAACACATGTTTGTCGATGAAGAGGTGAATAATATGTTCATTATGCTTGCGGAGAATGCTTTAAAAAATGCATTAGGTTATGAAAGATTGATGAAGAAAAACAATGAGCTGAAGACTCTCGATAATATGAAGAATGAGTTTATTGCCATCGTATCGCATGAGCTAAACACGCCTCTGACAACCATGCAAAGTAATCTAACAAGGTTGAAAAAGAATAAAGAAGCCTTTACTATGGATACTAATGAGCTGATTAAAAAAGTAGAAAAATCAACCAATAAGCTCAGACAGAGTATTAATGACATTATTACACTCAATCGATATAATGGGATAAAGGAATTGCCGCTGGAAAAGCATAAATTGGAAGATCTTTTGTCAACAATCGTTACTGAAGCAGAGCTGACAAGCAAGCATAGGCGTATGAATTTTAGATTTGAAACTGGAGATGAATTACCTCAGGTTATGGTCGATTGGCAATCATTTCACCTAATGGTCTACAATATTGTGCAAAATGCAATTAGATTTACTTCTGACTTTGGCACGATAATCATAGGTGTCAGAAATGCTGTGTTTCAAACAGAGAAAGTAGGTGACTTGGATTCTGTTGTTATCTATATACAAGATAATGGTATAGGTATACCAGAATATGAGCAAGAGAATGTATTTAAATCTTTTTATGAGCTTGGTGATATGCTGGCTCATCGGTCTGGAGACTTGGAATATAGATCAAGCGGGTTGGGTCTTGGCTTGGCAATATCCAAAAGGATATCAGAACTACATAATGGCAAGATTTGGTTAAGAAGCAAAGAATCAGAAGGCACCATAGTTTTTATTTCCATACCTGTACATCATGAACCAAAGGACATAATCGCTGAGTCAGGCGAGATTACATCCATGGCTGAGATAGAGTAGGTTGTGCTTTTAAAGAGATTTTAGCAAAAAGAGAAAAAAAGATTGACAGAAAAACATAAACTATATAATTATAATTATAAAAAATAATCTTAAGGAGTTATCTATGACTAAGAAGATTTTACTCGCTACAGAGAAGGCTTTTGCGAAGCCAGCAGTTGACGGAATTGAAAAGGTATTTGCTGATGCAAAATACGAACTTGTTAAACTTGAAAACTACACTGACCACGCTGACTTTGTAAGTGCAATAAAATCAGTAGATGGTGTTATTATCCGTAGTGATAAGGCTAACAGTGATGTTATCAATGCTGCAAACAATCTCAAAATCATCGTTCGTGCAGGCGCAGGTTTTGACAATATCGATTTGGAAGCTTGTACTGCAAAAGGCGTGACAGCGATGAATACACCAGGGCAAAACTCAAATGCTGTTGCTGAATTAGCTTTAGGTATGATGGTTTACTTAGCAAGAAACGCTTATAATGGTAAAAGTGGCACTGAATTACGCGGTAAGAAAATTGGTATCCATGCTTATGGTAATGTCGGCTATTATGTAGCACAAATTGCAAAAGGTTTTGGTATGGAAGTCTATGCTTTTGATCCATTTGTTCCAGCTGATAAAATGGCAAAAGACGGAGTAAAGAAGATTGAAGATGCAAAAGATCTCTACAAAACATGTGAATATATCTCTTTACACTTGCCAAAAACAAAAGAAACAGTTAACTCAATTAACTATGACTTGCTTTCTCTTATGCCAGAAGGCGCTTGTTTAATCAATACTGCTCGTAAAGAAGTGGTTTGTGAAGATTCTATCCTTAAATTATTTGCAGAAAGAAAAGACTTCAGATTTGCTACTGATGTCGAAGGTGACAAGACTGAAGATATGAAACAATTTGCACCTCGTTATTTCGCTACCCCAAAGAAAATGGGCGCACAAACAGAAGAAGCTAATATCAATGCAGGACTCGCTGCTGCAAGACAAATTGTAAACTTCTTTGAAAAAGGTGATATTACTTTTAAGGTAAATAAATAAGATTAACCGATTGAGCCCGCTTGCGGGCTCTTTTTTTATTTTTTAAATAATGAAAGAATTGCTTTTACATAATGTAAAAATACTGTGTCCAGATGGCTCCATTTCCCCTCATAATGCGCTTTTTATAAAAAATGGGACTATTCAGACAATAGGGCATTTTAACAGTCTAAAACTCAACTTACAGAATAGTAAAAATGCTATAAATCTACAGGGTAAGCTCTTATTGCCTGCATTTTGCGATGTACATACACATTTCTTTGAGATGGCAAAGATGTCGCAATATATCGATCTCAGCAAGGCAACAAGTGTCGAAGAGATACGAGCACTTTTAATTGAATGGCGTAAAGAATTAAAGAATAAACCCAAATGGATACGCGGTTGGGGCTGGTCAATCAATAAATATAAAGATGCCGCACTACTAAATAAGTCTCTCTTAGACACTGTTTTCCCAGATATCCCTGTCACCTTTGATAGTTTTGACCTGCATACTAAGTGGAGCAATTCTCTGGCTCTCAAAATTGCAGGCATTAATAAAGACACAAAAAACCCCCTTGGTGGCGAGATTGCAAAAGACGCCAATGGCGAGCCCAATGGCATACTGAAGGAACTGGCTTGGGAGCTCATTAATAACGTTATTCCAGAATACAGCTTTTCAGAAAAGAAAGATCTTGTTAAGAAAAGCATTCAACAAGCTTGGGCTTATGGTATTTCTGGCGTGCATTTTATGGAGGGGCAAGATAGTTTTGAGATCAATAAGTCTTTGGTTGAAGATGATACGAAATTTCGCTTTTATTGGCACTTTCCTTCCACTGCTATAGATGAGATGATTGAATTAAAAAAGAAGAACAACTTTAAGCTTTTTCATTCAAAACACACTGATGAAGCTTATAGTAGTTTTTTAAGAATAATGGGTATGAAAGTCTTTATGGATGGGTCTTTGGGGAGTAAAACAGCATGGATGTTTGACCCATATCCAGGCGATAAAAAGCTGCTGAATTATGGGCGCTTGAGTCAGAGGTTTGAAGAGCTGTATCAATTGATGCTCAAAGCTGCTAAAGAGGGCATTCCTTCAACTATTCACTCAATAGGGGATAGGTGCAGCCATGAGTTAATTAAGTGCTTTATCAAGCTTAATCATGAAGTTTCAGAGCCCCTTAATCATCGTATTGAACACTTGCAAGCATTAAAGCAAGAAGACTTTGCTTTGCTCAAGAAATCAGGAGTAAGCTGCGCTTTGCAACCTGTTCATATGAAAGAAGATATAGCCTACATTCAAGATGTGTGGAAAGAGGCATGGGCTTGGGCGTACCCAGTCAAGACGCTGCTCGATTACCAGATACCATTTGCCTTTTCATCTGATGCACCTGTTGAGACTATCAATCCATTTCAGGGTATTTATTCAGCAATTGAAAGAAAGATGTATAATGATCCCAAAAGCCTTACATGGCGTCCAGAAGAAAGAATATCTGTTCTGCAAGCAATTGACGCATATACAAAGTGTGCTGCAAAAATATCGGGCGTGGCAGGACATTCACTTGGCTCTATAAAAGAAGGTTATACCGCCGATCTAATGGTTATAGATAACTTTTTAGAGCAAGATAATACTTTTTGGTTGACAGCAAAGAGTCATTTAACTATTGTTGACGGCAAGATAGTATATCAAGACATTTAAAAAATATAGAAATTGGAGTAATATATGGCAAAAAAGATGACGAGACCTGAAACAAAGCTTTTAAAAAAAGGTAAAAATGAAATAGAGTTTAATGAGAATGACCTAAGACCTCAAGATTATCTATCCAAGCGTGCAAATGCATTGCTGGGCTTGTTTGTCTTTGTTTTTACCCTAATAATCTATATGATTACAAATGCCAAGTCACTATCCTTTTGGGATGCTGGCGAATACATTGCATGTAGCAGTATCTTAGGTGTACCACATCCACCAGGAAACCCCTTCTATATACTTTTAGGTCGCTTCTTTTGTATGATAGGCTTTGGGTTACCTCATGCAGCAGTTATTAGCTTTTTATCATCTTTATTTTCTGCATTGGCTGTTTTATTTACCTATCTGATAACAGTGCAATTGCTGTCTATGACTGATAAAAATAAGTATTTCATAGCCAGCGGTGGCATCATTGCAGCGTTTTTAACCGCCTTTTCTTTTACTTTTTGGATGAACTCAATAGAGGCTGAAGTCTATTCTGGGCTTGCCTTCGTGATAAATATTGCTGTGTGGCTTACTCTTGTTTGGGTAAAAAAGCAGAAAGATTTCTCTCATCAAAACTTATTACTGGTGATTATTTACATATTATTCTTAGGATTCTGTATTCATCAGACTTCCTTACAAGTTGCACCTGCACTGCTTTTCATTGCTGTTTACCCATTAATCTTGCCTCATTTAAAAAAGAGTAGCTTTTGGGGTAAAACAATCGGGTTAACAGTTCTACTCTTAATCATCTATAAAGTGTTTGATATGATAGGAAAATCTTCAAGCGTAAGTGTTCCTGCTCTCGATAAATTTGCTGTAGGCGCAGCATTATTCGTCATAATGTACTATTATATGCGAGATTTAGTCGAGAAGAAGGTCTGGCTCTTGATGATTATCTTAATAATAATTGGTTTTAGCCCACACCTATTTCTCTTAGTTCGCTCTGGGGCACGACCCTTTATCAATGAAGGGCATCCACACAATATATCCCTCTTCACTGAGTATATTTTGAGAAGACAGTATGGCGATTTTAGCTTTCTTGAAAGGCGAGCATCGTTCTTTTCTGAACAAATGGGATTTCATTTTTTAAGATATTTCTCATGGCAATTCATGAATGTAGAGACTGTTGCTGGATGGTTTAAGTCTCCAGTTTTAGTTTTTCAAATGCTTTCTAATTTGGTAGTTAGCTTTTTAGGATTACTTGGCTTTTTCCACACTTTTAGAAAGAATAAGCACAGCTTTGCCTATCTTACAGCCCTCTTCTTTATGGCTTCTATAGCAATGGTTTTCGTCATTAACTTGTCAAATGCTGAGGTGCGCGATCGTGACTATTTCTTTGTTACTGCTTATAACTTCTGGGCTATAGCCATGGGAATTGGAGTTGTCGGATTATTAAGGCTCTTTGACTTTAGCAAAGCCAAAAAGACAATACAAACGATACTCTTAATTTTGCTTTTAGCCTATCCTTTTGTCAATCTCGCAAGTCAATTCTACGAGCATAATCGAACAGGTGAATTGATATCTTTAGATTATGGTTTAAATCTGCTGAACTCAGTCGAAGAAAATGCGATAATCTTCACTAATGGCGATAATGATACATTTCCACTTTGGTATGCACAAGCAGTCAGAGACCCTTATGCTAAAGAATATGTGCACGAAGCTACAGAAATTAATCCTACTGAAAAAACTAAGGAGTTGATCGCAGGTGCCATTGCCTATAAGAATAAAGAATGTGCTGGCATAAGAAAAGATGTCACTGTTGCAAATCTAAGTCTTTTAAACACACCGTGGTATATTAAGCAGTTGAGAGATAAAGAAGGGGTAGAATTAAACTTAACTGATGAGCAAATTGACAATATTGTGCCAATAAAATTACCAAACGAAGCTGTAATTGAAATTGGTAACAAGGATTCAGATTTATATTTCCCTCTTTACCTACCAAAGGACCATATATTGTACATAAAAGACGTTGCAATAATACAAATTATTAAAGATAACTTTGGTAAGCGACCTATTTACTTCGCTATCACCTGTTCAGATGCTTCAGGTTTTGAAAAACACTTACGTAATGAAGGCATGGTGGATAGAGTTGTTGTTAGTGATGCTCAGGACAATATAAATGCACAAAGGCTTGAAAAGAACCTCACAGAAGTATATCAATATCGCGGCATTTTCAATGATAAGCTCTATAAAGATGATAACATGACAAGGCTAATTACCAACTATGGCGCTGCATATATGAGACTATCTGGGCAATATCAGTACAAAAAAGACTATGATAAGGCTATAGAATACTTTGAAAAGGGGCTCTCATTTGTCAAAAAACAAGAGCATGCAAGATTTATCCCGCTACAAAACTATCTGTATATTGAGGCTGGTAAAATCAATGAAGCAGAGAAAAATGTTCAAGAGCTTGTGAAGTTGGACCCAAAGAATAATCAAGTCTATATTCAATTTGCTTATACACTCTTGCGCTCAGGAAAGGTCGACAAGGCTTTTGAATATTTTGATAAAGCAATAAACATTACTCCCCAGGATAGCGACCTTGCAAGCCTTATTACACAGTCTGCTTTGGCTTACAAACGACGCGAAAAGGGCATTGAGCTTCTTGTTAAGATGGTCCCATATTTGCCTGATGCAGCTGAATATATTGAGTATTTAAAGGATCCAAATTTTACTTTAGATAATGCAGTATCTGAAGAATAAAATAAAAATACAATAATGATCTCGACCCCTATCTAAGGGGTTGAGATTAATTAATTTTTATAATATTAGTTGTCAAAAATACAAAGCTAATTATATTGTTTACATAGTTGTGTTTATTAAAACTTAATTACCCTTAAAAAATGCTATAAATGTCCTTTGGATGCCCTTTTGATGTCTTTAAGGTTGCCTTTCATTCTCCAAGATAGCAAAGGGAATGTCATGGGAATGTCATGGTAAAGCGTAGAGTTTTTTGTAGAAATATTTTAAAAATGGAGGCATAATGAAAGTATATTTGTCTGGTGATCATAAATTTCCTAAGCGAATAGGGGAGAGCATCTTAGCTTATTATGCAAATAATAATGTAGTAATTATGCGCAAATCTGTCAAGAGGGCGATATTGCCACAAAATATAAATATCAAGAATAATCAGCCCTATCTCTGTGCATTGTGGCAAGAGATGCCTCTAAAGGTAAAGGTTCTTTTCAGTGAATATGCAAGGTATTATAAGATTGATACCAGGCAAAAGAGGACGCAGGGCGTATCTTCTTTCAGTATGTTTATTTACTTTATTTATCGGGCTTCCAGGCGATTTGACATAGCTATTAAGAACATGAGTATTGACTTTATTTTGAACGTTTTTAGTAAGTTTAATAGCCTGAATAAATTAATGAAAGAATCGCTGCTGTATTGTCTTACAATGAAGTTACCTGTGAGAAATCAGAAGATGGTAAAAGAAAAAGAAGCTTTGCCAAAAGAAGCTGAAAAAGGAATAATAGGGGCAGGTGTAGCAGAAGCTGCTGAGAGTCTGACTTCGCCTAACAAAGCGGAGAAGCCTCACTTATTGATCAATGATGAGTAGCTGTTAACCTCACGTAAATGAAATTATATGAAGACCACAGACTTTCACTTTTTTAGAATAGTAGTAAATTTATAGTTGATTATTTGACTTTTTTATTTTTGTATTTACTGTGCAAAGTTAGTTCTATTCGCTAACTTTTATAGCTGATACAGGGCAGCCAGCGAATCTAATTTCTTTACTACCTTCAAAACATGTACCACAGGCTTGGCATTTTTCTAAATCAATAACTGCTTTACCTTTTACCATTGAAATGGCTCCATACTCACACACCCTGACGCAGAGTCGGCATCCAATACATGTGTTTTTGTCGATAAAGTAGATTTTCTTCTTTTCTATGGTTTTTGTTTCAGGTTTTTCTATTTCTTCTAAAGATGTACTGTTTGTTGCTACAGGCTTGCTTGTGTCAGTAGTATTAGCTTGCAAAGCAGATGGTGGGAGTTTTTCTTCCCTTTGGTTTGGTAGTACAATATTTGATTTATTTATCTGTACAGTGGGCTTTTCAGGCTTTGTCGGGGTTATTGGAGTATTTTGTTTCTCTGGGAGAATTGGCTGATCATTTGACTGTTCTTTTTCTTCAATAAATGTTGATTCAATAGCATTTACAGGGCAACCTTGATAGTCATAGAGTCCATATTTACAAAAGCCACAGTCAATGCATTTATCTTGGTCAATATAAGCTTTACCATTTTTGAAATAGATGGCATTGGTAGGGCATTCCAGAAGTTGAACACATAAGCCGCAGCCGATACATTTATTCATATTAATATTGAACTTTTCGACCTTTAAGGCAAAGCTGAAAGATGTGATAGAGATAATGATAAAGTATAATATTAAGTGCTTATATTTCAGCATGATGGTTACCTCCAATTAATTGCATCTATGGTTGGGCATTCTTCAATGCATCTCATGCACTTAATACAATTGGGATTTTTAATTATAGGATCTTTGGTGAGATCAATATTCATAGGGCAAGCCTTGTTACAAAGTCCACAATTCAGACAAGATGACTTTGTGATTTGTATATAAAATGCTTGAATACGGAGTATTTTACCCAGATAAGAGATGATATTCATGAGAGCTGCATACGGGCAAAGAAAGCGACACCAAAACCTCTCGATGAGCGCACCAGCAATGGTAATAATTGCCAAGATGATGATCGAAGCTAAGCCAATACTTTTAATCCAGCCAATAGCTACGATAGGGCAAAAACCCATAAAGATTCGTGATAAACCCATAAAAGAGAGGATAATGGTAGCCAAGAAGACGATGTATTTCAATGAACCAAAGACTATTTCTTTTTTGTGATCAATCTTGATAAAATGCCGTGTTTCACGATGGATAAGTTTGTATAAGTACTCTTGATAGGTGCCTAAAAAGCAGATAAAGCCGCAGAAGAATCTTCCAAACCATGCCACCAGAGCGGTGAGTATTGCAAAAATCAAGAAGCTGAGAGGGTAAAGATAAAAGCCTTGTTTCAAGCTAATTGTACCAAAGCAAATCAGTGAATAGGGGCAGAATTTATGGATGATTAAGAGGGTATTTGAGATAAATAAATAAAAAAGAAAAGAGCTGATTATAAAAAAGGTAAGTTGAACCCAATGTCTAATCTTGAGCAGTTTTCTCATACTTCATTGAGCTTTCGTCTAATAGTGTTTCTCGAGATATTTAGGTATTCAGAGACCTTTGATTTATTGCCATCAAACTTCTTTAGCAAGTGTTTAATAATCTCTTGTTCTATCTCTTCTAAACTTATACCATCCTCAGGCAAATCGATTAACATACTATTTGGGTTTTGATTTTTATTAAAGGCTGCATATTCATCGCCAATCTCACCCAGAAAGTCTATATGAACTGCTTTGAGCTCAATATCGTCATAGAGTACTGTTGCACGCTCGATAGTGTTTTGTAATTCACGCACATTACCGGGCCAGTCGTATGATTCGAGAAGAGTCATAGCCGCCTTTGAAATAAGCTTAAACCTTCTTTTTTTTACATCAGAGTAATTTCTTAAAAACATTTGAGCAAGAGGTGTGATATCTTCTTTTCTATCTTTTAATGCAGGTATATGCAAGCTTCCAGCATTGAGTCTATAAAATAAATCCTTACGAAATAAACCATCAGCAATCATCTTGGGGATATCTCTATTGGTAGCACATATAAAGCGCACATCAAGGTCGATTTTCTTTACTCCACCGACACGATACATTTCTTTGAGCTGTATGACGCGTAGTAGTTTTGGCTGTAAGTGTAGAGGCATATCGCCAATTTCATCGAGAAAAATAGTGCCGCCCTGAGCCATTTCCAGTTTACCAATTGTGCCTGTTTTCTTCGAGCCAGTGAAAGATCCACCTTCATAACCAAATAGTTCACTTTCAAATAGTGAGCTTGTTATAGACGAGCAGTTTATGGTGACAAAAGGAGTTGTATCTACATCTTCACCATAGTGAATCATGCGCGCAAATATCTCTTTGCCCGTTCCTGTTTCTCCCGTAATCAGCACAGGTATGGATCTATCTTGATGGAATCTGAGTGCTAAGTCTTTTATTTTTTTCATATTATCAGAAAAGACGCCGATCTTTCCAATACCAACTATTTCAGAGTATGCTGAGCTAAGTTTTTTATATTTCTTTTGTATCTCTTCAGTAGAGGCAGTAAGTTGTTCGTCAAATTCGTTTTTTAATTCATTGTTTTCTTTTAATAGAGAAAGGTGCTCTTGAGCTTTGCTGATGACTGTTGCAAGCTCTTCAACATCAATAGGTTTTATTAAATAATCCCATGCGCCAGAGCGGAGTGCCTGGATAGAAGAGTGTAAATCAGCATGCCCAGTAATTAGAATAACATCCGTATATTCGCTATTTACTGATGATTTTATTTCTTTTAATAGCTCAAGTCCCGTCATTCCAGGCATTTTAATGTCTGATATAACAATTTGGTGTCTATTCTTTTGCCAATGCTCTAAAGCGATTCTTGGGTCATGAAATTGGTCAACATCAAACCCCAGATAGTTTGTTAAAAAGTTATGTATGGCTTTTCTACTCAAATCTTCATCATCAACCAATAAAATCTTCATTTTACAATCTCCATTTTAAATCTACATTATTTTGATTACTTATATGGCAGGATTAATTCTATTCCTGCCCCCCCAAGTTCGTTGTTGCAGAACTCAATTTTCCCATTAAACTTATCTAAGAATTTTTTAACGATGATTAAACCCAGTCCCATACCATCATAACTCGTCTTACTGGTGCTTAAAAAGTCATCTTCTTTTGGGTAGTTTTCATACAAAAACCCAATTGCATTGTCGTCGACCTTTATACTTATATAATTTCCAGCACAGCGAGCTGTGGTAACGATAATCTGTTTGTAAGGCTTATTTACCTGTCTTAATGCTTGAATAGCATTGTTTAAGAGGTTTGTTAATATTTGCTCAAAGAGTATGATATTTCCTGAAATATATAAATCGTCTTTACTCAAATTGATATTGATATTTATGTCATTATCGAGGTGTTTTAACACAATGTTCTTTGCTTTTAAGATAGTTTGATTTACATCGATAATCTGTTGATCAGTCTTATTATCAGAGACATTCCAGTAGTTTTTCATTTGCTCGATGATTTGTTCAGTTCTGATAACAGATTCTTTTATCATCTTCACTTCTTCTAAAAAAAGCCCTTGAATGACACCAGGATTGCGTTTGTTTAGAAAGAGTATGCTATCGACATTCAAATGCATAGAATGCAGATGTGGCGTTACTTCATAGATCATATTATCAGCCATCAGAGACACAGTATTCAATCTTACAGCCTTTTCAATGACTTGTTGGTTTTTTATTTTATTCTGTTTTTTATAAAAGTATTTCTTTAGAATAGAGAGTCTTTGGTTAAATAGTTTATTGCTTAACTCACTACTAAGCTGAATATAGAGGTACTTATCATTGTAAGCACTTTTGTAGTCGCCGATCTTTTCATAAGCATCGGCTCTCAATTCTAAAGCATTGATCAAGATATTTTTACGCACATAGCTTTTTGATTGATCAATAGCATTCTTCAACTTTACAATGCTATCTTCATATTCTCCATTATGAAACAAAACCAAGCCTTTTAACAAGAAGTAGAGAGGGCTTGCTAATGTAAGCTCGGGAGTGAAAAAATCTTTCTCTATTTCGTCGAGTAATTTATCTGCAACTTTATAGTCTTCTTTTTGAATATTATAGTATATATTTATCAGATTGATAGCTGTTTTGTTAAGCTCAATATCTTGTTCATGATAGAGCTCTTCAATCTTCTGCAAATTACATTTAGCCAGCTCAAACTCTCTAATCTCAAGATGAGATATGCAAAGTTCAGAGACAGCAATGATATTATTTGGGTCGATTTGTAGTGCTTTTTTTAGCAATTCGATAGCAATTGGAACATCTTCAACCATTTTATGAATGCGTGCTAAATCGAGGTAAGCACGTGAAATTTGGGTATTATCTTTCATCTCATAGCAGGCTTCAAGTATCCGTAGGGCATAGTCGTATGAGACATCAAAATTCTTGAGCATATAATGACTGTATGACATCATCCGAAAGAGAATATACTGATAGCTATCTTGCACGAGTGGCGAGAGCTCTTTGAGGATATCAAGAGTAGAATCGATGCAATCTTGCCATTTGTAGAGGTTCCATGACTTTAAAATAGAAGGGTAACGCTTTAGTATCCTGCGTTCAAATGGCTCGATATAGAGGATATTAAATATAGTTGATTTCATTTGCTATCCAATCTCACCAGGAATAGCCACCAAAAAATGTGGTGTAGGCTCATCATTAAAGGTAATATAGCCATTATATTGATTAAGGAAGTACTTCGATATCTCTAAATCAAGAAGCAAACTACTGAGATTATCATTTGAGCTTGCTTTAGATAATATTTGCGCAAGTGGTAAGTCAAGAATTTGGTTCAGGTGAATAGTTAAAGTGTTAAAGTCAAGATTATGTTTGAGCTCTATCTTGATCTTCTGCTCTTGATCAGTGCTTCTTTCACTGAGAATAATAAAGCAAATGTTAATCACATATAGGATAATCTGCTCAAAGCAATTCTTATCAATATCAGAAAACAGCTTGGTGTCTGATGGGACCAGCTCTATAAAGACATCTTTAGATTGAAGTCTATTCTTGTTTGTATCTATCTTTTCGGTTAGAAACTCATTGAGTTCAACGCGCTCTATAGCACGGGTAAGACTTTCTGTCTTCCAAAAACTTCTTATTTGTTCAATAATCTTGTTTACATGGTTTACGCTAACAGAAATGTCCTTTAATTGCTCTATAACAATGTCAGGTATTGCACCCAGATTGCGTTTGTACCAATATAATATGCTTTCACAAGAGATCTTAATCGCAGAGAGAGGTTGCTTTATTTCATGCACAATACCGCTTGAAACAATGCCAATAGAGGTCAATCTTGGGTTTTGGTTAATCAGTTGTACCATGCCCTGATTGGTATTGATCAACTCGTATTCAGATTGTATTTCACTTAATCTTGTGGTTTTATCTTTTGTTTTGGTAATGTTCTCGTAATTGCTTGCACTCTTTAGGTGCTCATACGCTGATTTATAGTCACCATCATCTTTACAAATTCTGGCAAGCTGATAGTAAGCTCTTGAGAGCAATGATAGTCTTGAAAAGCGATTGCTAATACCAATAGCTTCATTCAATATTTCTTTTGCTTTTTGATTGTCTTTGAGTTTATGAAAAACTCTTGCTTTTTCAATCAAAATAGACATCAAAAGATATGTATCATTCTTTGTTTCTACCAATACCAGAGCTTTGTCGAGGTATTCAATAGCCTTCAAGTATTCATTATTACAATGCTCGAAGATGGCTTTGTAAAACAATCCCATACCAGAAATCGTTTTATCTTGGTGAGCCTGTGAGGTAGTAACCCCCTCAGTTATGTAGTATTGAGATTTTTCTATATCACCTTGTTCATAATAGAGTAAGCCTAAGTTGCATAGAACATTAGGAAAGGTTGGGCACAAATGCGCAGAGCGAAGAAAATACTTTTCAGCCAGCTCGGTATTTTCCATTCTAAAGTAGATTAATCCGATCAAATGTAAACATACTGCAGATAAATATGTATCCATCTTCCTGTCAGCTATTTCCAAAGCTTTAAAACCATATTCTAAAGATGTATCATATTGATCTTTGTAGAAATTTATAGCGCTTAATCCATCGTAGACATAGGCAAGGCTCAGCTCGTCTGACAGCTTGTCTTCCCATTCTAAAAGCATAAATAGAAAGGGTTCCATATCCATAAAATCATTGTCATAGCGCTTTGCTTTTAATTCGGCAAGAATCAATTCTTCTTTTTTTTGTATTGATTCAAGCGTTTCAATATGGCTATAAATTTCTGAGATTTGCACTCTTTCTCCCTTTGCCCCTAATTGTTAAAACCCTGTCAAATACTAAGAATTCAACAGGGTGTGTATTTGTTATGGTTAGGAATTAAAAATCGTCATCGTCATCATCGTCGTCATCATCGAATTCGTCTTCATCTTGTACCCAGTCTGGGCAAAATAAAACATCTTCTTCATGATCCCATCCGTCCACATTTTCTAAACCAAATCTCCTTAAAAGATCTTCTTCCCAAATCGAATATTTAACGATCTTGTTTTCGTCTACAGTGTAGACCAAGACGGGACGTGAGTACTTTCTAAGATCATATTTTTCATTTTCTACAAGGTCGAGGAACTCGCGAATCATGCGTTTTTCGTATTGAGCTTTCATCATATTATCTCCTTTTATCAAAAAAAGGCAGATTTAACTATATTATTTGAAGTCAAATAAATAATTAACACCTGCACAAATTTGAAGCTTATCGTAGTTTTTTAATCTTTTCAGATTTTCATTATTTGAGCTCACTCTACGAAAAGCTTGAATTGCGTCAAGTTTAAAATTAATATTTTTGAAAACATATATTGTAGTTCCTGCATTTACTTTTATTACAGTGTCTTCGCGGCTTGCATGGATAGGGTCAGATTCAAGAGAATGCTTGCTTTGATAAATCGAATTTTCTATACGAAAACCTAAAAAAGGTGAATAATCAACATAGTTTGTATAGAGGCGTGGAAAAGTATATTCCACTTCAAATGCATCTGAATCATAAGAGCAGTCTCTTTCCGTGTCAATTATCCTTTGGTTATAGGCATTGTCTGAATTATTATCAAATTGCTTAAAATAATAGAAAACACTCAGCGTGCCTGGCTGATATTTGCTAAATAAACCAAGACCTGTTGTTAGTGCATCTCCATCATACTCAGTGAAATATTTATTGTGATAATAGCCTTCATATTTGCCGTACAATTCTACATCAAGACGCTTTGTTATAGGGTATTTAACTGTAAGTTTATAGAGGTTTTTATCATATTCAAACTTCTCATATTTATTAGTACCATCAGTATCAAGATATTTTTGTGTATAATTATTAGGATACCAGCCATATCTAAAGTCGATAAAAGTCTTATAGACACGGCTATTAAAGCCAGCCAATAAGTTTAATTTATTCTTATCACTATTATTTAGATATACATCATTCGTCAGACTGATTGCAGGTGTAATTCTATAATCCTTATTCCGATAGCTATTTGAAAACCGTAGATTAATAGTTTGAATTATATCATCACTCGTCTCAATATAAGAAAACCCTTGATTGGCATCAAACTTGTCTAAATCTTGTTTAGAAAGGCTAAAGGCATTGTCTGTATAGCTGAGTTGATAATCAATAGAGAGATTTTGAGCCAGAAGTATAGTACAGCCAAACACGAGCCCTATCAACAAAACAAAATATTTATTCATGTGAACTCTCCTTATTTTCAGCAATCCTATTTTCCTGTCTTGAGAATCGAGCGTATCAAGACTTCGTGTGAAGAAGAAACTCTAAACTCAATCTTGTCATTCTTCTTAATATTATTTGTGGTTACTTTTTTGCCTATAGATACTTTTTGCTCATTGACACTATATTCGCCTGATATTTTTTGATTGAGCTCAAGAGAATCAACTAATACTTTATTAACGTAGATGTCGATTTTGCATTTTGTCTTTTTTACAAGAGGTAAGAATCTTATATATGTAGTCAAATTGCCATCGTATTTAGCGGTGAATACAACTGGGGTTGAGGAGTCTGCAATATAGTATTCACTGCGTGTTTTTGATGATAATAAAGTAACAATTCTCTTGTAAGCTTCGCCTTTTAAGACAATAGTTCTTGGTATTTCTTTGATGACTTTAACTTCTTTACCAAACGCTCTAAAATATGCATTGGGATTGCGAGTGAAGATAGAAAAAGTTTGTATGTCTTTTGGTATCTTTATTGTGACAGGTTCAAAGAAATAAAAACTCTCATTATTACGTGTGTTTTTTGTAGTAAAACTTTGTGCCTTACCATTTATATAGACATTAAAATGAACGAGATCGGTCTTCTCTTTAGTGATAACCTTGACTTGTATCTCTTCATAACCTCTGACGTCAATGTTCATCTTCTCAAAACGTAGTGGACGATAAAAGAATGTATTAACATCGCTATCAAATTTTGTTATTCTTCTTGACCAATACTCATTTACGCTAATAGGTTTCCACTTTATAACTGTTTTTGCATAGGCAACAGAGCTCAGTACAAATAGTAAAAGGACAGTCAATATAATAATTTTTGTTGATTTATTTTTAAACATGTGCACCTCTATAAATCTTCTTCTGGATCCACTAAATTGCTCATGAAGTGACGATCATGACGGTCAAAGATAATCACTGCAATAATTGCACCTAAGAGAATAATCCAACAAATCACAGCAATAAGCACATTATTAATCTGTTTCGAGAAGATTGCTCCTTCGCCTGCTTTTGGTAGTGGGTATGGATTGCTCTCAAGTTTGTTTTCTTTAACTATCTTCATCACATTGTACACATGAACAACAGGGATATTCGTTTTGGCAAATTTCATCATTACACCCGGCTCTTTAAATTCTTTTTCACCGAGCTTTTTATTTACTCCAGTAGGGATAATTTTTGCATTGACAAGACTACCAACATTACCGACGCCTGCTCCTAAATTAATAAAAGCTGAGTATTGCGTATCAGGTGGCAATTCTTTAAGATAAGAGTCATATCTTAATTGTACATTTTCTTTTAAGTTAGCACCATTGAGAGGCGTTACATGGTTGCGAATAATGGCTCTCATTAGATTATCACGACCCTCTGGAGGTAAGCCTCTACCTATATCATTTGTGCCACCTAAGGTAGCATATTTTGACTTAAAGCTAATCATTTCTGTCTCATATAATGCTGTTTCCATATCGAGCCAAGTAAAGAGTTCACGATTAGCACCATAGGTTGAAGAGCCAGCAGAAACGATGATAATTGGTTTGAGCTTGAGCGTTTCCATAGCCATATACATAGCAATATTAGCGCCTGGATTAGCACCAGTAACACCAACAGCAACATAGTCTCCTTCTTCTAAACCACATTCTTTGAGGAGGTCGATCATAGCTGCTGCAAAGTTGGGATTGAGGGTCGCCAATCGTTCAGATAATGCACCACGACTGGTAGTAATAGAAGAGACGCTTGTACCTATCAAGCCAGTCTCATTGGGATCGTTTAATTTGTCTATAATATAACCAAGAGAGAGGACTTCGTCTTTGAGCACTTTCATTGCGACTTCATTATTTTTAGAAGCTAAGATCTTTTCTTCATAATATTTTTGTTGAACGTCTTTTTTGCTGTTTTGAACAATGTAAAATAGTACTATACTCAAAACACAAAGGCCAATCAATGACCAGTTATTCTTTAGTGATGGCTTATACATTAAAGTTTACCTCCCCACCTGAAATAACAACCAGTGTGATTCTTACCACAACAGCAGCAACAATCATCACGGTAAAGGTTTTAATAAAGCCTTGTCTCTCAAACCAGTTGGCGATAAGACCAGGTATAATATAACCAATAGACTGTAATTTAATATCCATTAGATTGGGGGTAAATAAATAAAAACGTGTTAACCAACCTAATATAAAACCGATTAAAATACTCAAGACCATTCGTCTTTTACCAAATAACAGTGTAAACGATGATATTACACGAATAATGCCCCAAGTTAACAAACTTACAATTAATGTACCAATAATGAATGATGGCTTGTCCAGATACATAGCAATATACCCAGGGACTACAATACCACCAGCTGAGGCTCCGAGTAGCTCTGAAAATATTAGGCTCAAGATAACGCCCAAGCCAACTGCAGCTTCAATCACGCGCCCTCCTTAATTCTTTCCATTAGATTTATTTTTAAAATGTTTTACTATACTTGCGCCATACTTAGCCTTGTCAGCAATATTACCAATACCGATAACATGCCCTTCTTGATTGACTAAGTTGGATATTTTCTTATAAAGGTCGTCCATAGGGATTTGTCCTATTTCTAAGACTTTCCCTTGTGGTAAACCTTGTTGCATTGCATAATTAAAGACTTTATCACATATCTCACCAGTTAAAATCAGATAGTCATATTGAATATTATGGCAGATATCTACCAGCTGTTGAGATCTAAAAAAGCGATCAGCACGGTTATTAAGAATAAGAATCTTGGTAATATTTCCATGTAAATTCTTTGTCACCATATTATAAATAAACTCTGTTGACGAAGGGTCATTAGCGGCAAAGACATTATAAAAGGTATATTTCTTATCTTTTGTTTGATGACTGTACTTTTTCAAAGCGCCAGGGTCAGGGTTTGAGCTTTGCATGCCTTTGAGTGCAACTTCTCGGCTAATACCTGCTCGTTGACATACAGCCAAGGCGAGCTGTACATTATCTTTGTGTTCGATATAGGAGAACTTTTCCATTTCTTCGTCAGTCACATCAACAGGGCGTATCTTATAGATATCTGTATTTCTTGACTTGGCGACTCTTTTCATTAGGTGAAACTGCTCATCTTCAGCTGTAAAACAAACGCCTTTATTGGGTATAGTATTTGACAAACACATAGTAACGCTTTGTACAGTTGACCCCATCAAATCGAGGTGGTCTGGTCTGGCATTAGTGATTACACCAATAGTTGAACGGACAAATTTTCTCTCTGTAATCCATTGATAAGCAGGATTAACTGCCATACATTCAATAACAATTGCATCGGGCTTAAGGCTTGCGGCATAACGAAAGATATACTTTTGCTCGATAATATTTGCACCCATCAATCGGACAATTGAAGATTCTTTGCCATCTGGTAAAAGTATGCGTGGCAAGGTCCCTGTTGTCTTTCCAACTGTAACCAAGTTGCCTGCACGTAAACCAGATGAAATAAGCCGTGTTAGGCTCGATTTACCACGTGTACCGTTGACATGAATGCGGATAGGTATTGCATTTACATAACGCAGATGACGATAGTATTCAAGTGCCCAGTTGCTGATCAAAACCAGTGTAGCGACAATTAATACATACATTCACAACCCTCATTTTTGATATTATTTTTCATAATTATAATGCAACATTTATTCCAATACTTTAACTTTTCTATATTAAATCATAAATAATCTTAAAAAATAGTAAAGCAAAGACTGAAATAAAAACTGGACGTATAAATTTCGAGCCACGCTTTACGACGAGCTTAGAACCCAATAAATTGCCTGCTATACCTGCTATTGCCGCAGGGATAGCTATCAATAAAAGAATCTTGCCATGAAGCAAGAAACCAAGCAATGCTGCAATGTTTGAACTGGAGTTGATTACTTTGGCATTACCATTTGCTGTAACAAAATCATACTTCAGGAGCATTGTATAGATTAATATCAAGAAAGTGCCTGTTCCTGGACCAAAAAAGCCATCATAAAATCCGATCAATAGTGCACTTATAGCTGAGATAAGCATTCTTTTGCCGAGGCTAAAGCTATTTGAATTATTCTCTATGCCAACATTTTTCTTTAATAGACTAAACACTGTGATGATAGGTAATAGAAATACTAAGATATAGCGCAAAAAGTCTGCATTAATCAGAAGTACCGTCTTGGTGCCTGTATAGCTCCCAAAAAGTGCAAAAACAACACTAAATAGAGCTACTCGAACATCAATCATACCATGCTTAAAAAAGCGTAAAGTTGACAATATACTGCCCCAACAGGAAGAGAATTTATTATTGCCTAAAGCAATATGGGTAGGCAAGCCTGCAATTAAGTAAGCTGGCAATGAGATAAGCCCGCCTCCGCCTGCAATTGCATCGATCGCTCCACCCAAAAAGACTAAGGGCAGAATGATTAAAAACATATGATAGGTAACTTGAACATCCATTAGTTTTTCTTCTCTTTATAAAAATAGAATAAGCTCGGTAATGCTGGTAAAACAGAATTGAAGAAAAAGATTATCAAAGAACAGGCTATTGCTGTCTCTGCATTAATATTAGACTGAGCAAATAAGTAAACAGACGCTGACTCTCTGATCCCTAAACCGCTATAAGATATAGGTATGAGTGTAGCAAATAAGACCAGAGAAACTTTGATAACAAGGTCAAAAATACTTACATCATGCTCAAATGAAAGAATAATATAGTACTGATAAAAAGTGAGTAATAGATAGACAATTTGAGATATCATTAAAGGTAATACTAATCGTCTATACCTCCTCCATTTCCTCTCAGAACTTGCTTTTTTGAAGACATAAGGAATGAAGAGTGGTATGAATATGCTAATCAAGAATAAGGTGAAAAACACGATATTATGAGCTTTAAAGTAGTATTCACAGGCAAACAAGCCTGCCACCCAAACTATCCATGTCTGAAACATCTTTTCCAAGAGTATGATAAAAAAGGCAGACTTCTTTGATATTTGTTTCAAATAGAACATCTTACCAAATGATCCGTGCCCCCCTGGTATTATAAGCTTGAAGAGCAAGCCCAAAGTGTGAGTTCGAAAGATATCTCCTTTTTTGATATTTACCTTTGGATCGATCTTTAACAGGCTCTTCCAGTTTCGCATCTGAATATAAAATTTGAGATATGAGCTTACTATTAGTAAAAATACGATGCTCAAAGGTAATGCTATCAGATGGCTTATTGTATCTTTAAATGACACCTTAGTAAAGAGAAAATAAAGCAAGGCAATTGAAAAGATTAACTTAAAAACAAAGCTCAATTTCTTAACCTGCTCTTTATGTTTATGATAATAATCGGGCAGTTTTTTCTTTATTTCCATGTCCACCTCTTAAATATGCCATGTATAGACTTGATAATCAGATAATAAGGATAGATGACGATGATTAGTAAATTAATGGGATGAAATGCTGCATGGTGCTTTCTGGCAGAGATAAAGAGATAAAGGCACGATACAATGTATAGTATTAATATATCTCTCCACAGTGAATATTTGTATATAAAATAAGGCATTAACAATAAAGCAAGCCCAAGTAATACACTAATTATTTGCCAAAAAAGACTGTTCATAGTAAACTTCCCAAATCGTCTCAAATCTTGTTGTTTTAGTATCTCTTTTGCAACGGGAAGCGTTTCCATAGCGGGTTGATACATGTATCTAATCTTCTTATTATGTTTAATAAATTTATTTAAAAGTAGCTTGTCATCACCTGACACACGATCTTCAAAGCCTTTGTAGCCATTGACAGCAATGAAGCTTGCTTTTTTGACAACTAATAATCTACCTGTGCAGCTAAATGGCATTCTCAAGCCAGTTGTTGAGGCGTAAAAGCTTGCAGTAATGAGGTAGACAAACTTACGAAATAGGCTATTATTGATCTCTGGTGAATAACCAATCAGCATATCTATTTGCTTATTGGGGTCAATATACTTTGAAATAGTCTCGAGCACTGTTACGGGGGCTAAACAATCTGCATCAGTTAAAATAATATAAGGAAACATTGCGAATTCGATACCTTTTGTGATAGCCATCTTCTTACCTTGATGGGGGTGGTCCAGCCTCAGTGCGTGGTAGCTTGCCTTTTTCAAAGCGAATTCTTGCATCATTATAAAAGTATTATCAGTTGAATTATCGTCAACCAAGATAATCTCAAAGTCTTTTTCTGGATAACTAATCTTTTCTAATGAAGAAAACAGTCCAGGAAGATTATCAGCTTCATTTTTGCAGGCAATGACGAATGAGAAGCGTGTATGTGAGGCTTTGCCAGGTTTTAAATTGAGAAATAAGCCCAAAGTTAGAATAATAATAAAAGAGATAAACAGCCATACTATAATCATAGTCTAATACCTCCTTTTTTATTATTACAAAGCTAAAATTGTAGCTTTTTTAGTCAATAAGAATTTTTTATTAACAATAAAAAAAGCGACTGTTAATTGACAGTCGCTTTAATCGTTTCAAGTCAAATTACTTTGCAGACTTCACAGCTTCTTTGAGTTTGCTTCCTGCTTTAAAAGTAGGAACAGTTGTAGCTGGGATATCGATAGCTTTTTTAGTTTGTGGGTTGATACCTTTACGAGCTTGTCTTTGAGAAACTTTAAAAGTTCCAAAACCAACAAAAGTGATTGATTGTCCAGCTTGAAGTGCTTCTGTGATACCTTCTAAAACAGAATTAAGTGCATTTGTTGCAGCTTTCTTTGTGATTTCTGCATTCTTTGCGATCTTTGTGATCATTTCATCACGGGTCATATCTACCTCCACTATAAATTTTATGCAATTTAAGCAATATGGAACCTTCTTGTCAACAGAAATTTTACTTTTTTATAAAATATATTTTGATAAAGAAGGTAATGTATTGTCATAAGGTAAATTAAGGGCTCAAAAAATGTTTAAAAATAGTTTTATTTATAAACATAAATTGAGCCATAATTCTTATAAATTGTTAGAACCCAATAGCTAAACCTGCATTTACGCTCTCATAATTTGCCATATTGTAATCTCCATAGACTTTAATAAATGGCAAAAGAGTCATGCGTAAGCCGACTGTAGCTTTCATTGAATTGTCAGAAGCGAGTTCAAGTTTGACAGGGATTAATTCAGTAGTTGTTTCTGCAGGGTTATTTGGGTCAAACACTTCTTTTTCAAAAGAGTATTCGGCTTTAAAATTAGTATCTTCAAAGCCAATGCCACCATATAAAGTGAAAATCATAAAGCTTTTACTGACTTCAGCATTATAGGCAAGGGCATCGATGGTAATCAGTTCACCAACTTCCATCTTTTGATATACACCTTGTACAGCAACATCCAGAGGGAAGAATGGAATATATTGAGATATGCTATGCTTTAAGCCAATGCCATAAAAAGTAAATTCACCGATGTCTTTATTGATTTCCATCTTTGGGAAATATCTAACTAAGACTTCGTTTCCTAAAGGTAAACCCATTGAAAACTGTGGGACTGCAAATGGCATCATCTCGAGATTTAATCCACCAGGCATAGCTAATTCATCAACAAATCCTGATAATTCAGATCTTGGTGTAAAGACACCACCATCTTTACCAAAGATTGTAGAACTCTCAATCGTCGCTTCATTATAGGGATTAAATGCGTCATTAATAAATGGATTATTTACCATAAAGGTCTTATCTGCATCAGGTACTAAGGAGGCAGTCATATTGACATTTAACTGGAATCTAAAGGGCTTCAACACCTTTGCTGTATTAAAAAAGCCACTATTAAGATTGTTACCAAATGCATTTACAAAAGGTTGAATAAAGCCTTCTGCGCTATCTTGTCCAAATTTCTGCAGTTTTTCTTCAACTGTTTCTGCCATTAACATGCTTGCTACAAAGAGCAATAGGGTAAGAGTAATTAGATGTTTTTTCATAGATACCTCCATATCTTTTTATTAGTGATTAAATTATAACAGAAAATTAATGGCATTGCAAGTATTATTTTTGAACTATGCAAATAATGCCATTTCCTTTTTTATTGTAATTTACTGTATCAAGCGTCATAAACACGAGATTTAGTGGTATAATAAAGAAAAAATAGATAGGTAAAAGTAATAAAAAAAGTCTTGAAAGTGCGAGTAATTTTAAGGGAATCTTCATGCCTAATAGCCAATAAGTCTTGCCGTATTTGCCATATGAATAGTATAAAGTCAAGATTTTAAAGCCTGCTCTACTTACTTTATCTTCAAGCTCGTCTTTACTATAGCCAGGTCTCACATGTTCAGCAGTGAATGCTGCAGCTTCATCAAGGTTGCTTGGTGTGGAGATGATAAGTATCCCCCCGCTTTTCATACCTTGGTAAAAGTTTGCCAATACTGCTCGGTCATTTTCAATATGCTCAAGTATATCAATAGCAATGACTAAGTCTGCCTTTATTGGGCTGACAAAGGTTTGCAGGTCACCTTCAAAAATATCAATTCGGCTTAATTGTTCTGTATTTAATGATCGCTCATAAGAGGATAAATAATCTGATTTCAAGTCCATTGCTACAATTTTTGATTGTTTATAATGTTTTAAAATAAAGTCGGTATATTGACAAAACCCAGCACCAGCATCGTAAAAAACAAAGTTGTCATTTTTATTGAATAACACTTTAATATGGTCTTTGATATACCATTGTCTCAAAATCAGTATGTCAAGTAAGCGATAGAAGCAGTTTCTTGCGATTTTACTTCTATCAATCATCTTAGCAAAGATATTTTTTATTGGATCGTATTGCATTTGTCTTAATTATAAAAAAAAGAGGTACTTGCGTACCTCTCTCAATCTATTATAAATTATAGTATAAGCTCATCTCATAAGGATGTGGACGATGATTTATAGCATCGACTTCGCTCATTTTTTGTTCAATCCAAATATTAATGAATTCTTTGCTAAATACGTCGCCTGCTAATAAGTATTGGAAGTCTTGCTTGAGAGCGACAAGTGCTTCTTCGAGACTTGTGGGCATTGCTTTTAGAGCGTCTTGCATAGCCTTTGGCCAGCTTCTAATATCATCTTCATAAGGTCCATATCCCAGCTCATTTGGATGTATTTGATTTTTAATGCCATCTAAGCCAGCCATAAGTATCGCACTCATTGCAAGATATGGATTGGATGAAGCATCACCAATTTTGATCTCAATTCTCTTTTCTTCTGGTGTATAAGCATCCTTAGGTACGCTGACAGCTGCTTCGCGATTAGCAAAACCATAAAATAGCTTAACAGGCTCATTTGAGTCTTGTAAAAGTCGTTTATATGAGTTAGTACTTGGATTTGTAAAAGCTGCTAAAGAGCGTCCGTGATGCAATATCCCGCCGATAAAGTATAATGCTATGTGAGATAAGTCAGCATATCTGCCTTTTTCATAAAATAAGTTCTCACCATTTTGTCTCAATTGAACATGAAAATGCAAACCATTACCAGGCTCATTGTAGATTGGTTTGGGCATAAAAGTCACTGATGCACCATATTCTGAAGCTAATTGACGTGCGATATCTTTAATCAATAAAACAGAATCTGCTGCTTTTACTAAAGGCATCAGTTCAGGCATGATTCTCTGTTGACCTGTAAGCCCCTCTTCATGGTTATGGTAGCGGATTTCAACCTTATTGTTTTCGAGATTATCAACTATTTCTTGTCTGATGACAAAGTTGCTATCAAAAGGAGTATTGATATTTCTGCCATTTATATCTTGATTAGATGTCGCAATACCATCATCATAGCCCTCTGGTAAGCAATACTTGTTTTCTGTGGAGGTGAATTGATAAGCAGAACTAAACTTCGAATTATAAAAGTTTGCCTCATCAAAGATATAAAATTTCATCTCTGGTATCCAACAAATCTCATCAGCAATACCAGTTGCAACAAGATATTCCCTTGCTCTGACTGCTATGCTTCGTGGATCGCCTTTTGCACCTATGCATGATTTCCCATCATGAATTGAGCAAAGTATCGTTAAGATTGGCACATCTTGTGTCTCGTCAATTGATGCAGTATCAATATCTGGTATGAGTACAAGCTCCTCATTACCGATTGTTGGTATCTGTTGATTATTGTCCAAACATACTCCATATTTTAGAATATGGTCAAGTCTCTTAATAGGCATCGTGATATGATACCATTGACCCAAAAGTCCACAATATTTCAAGTCAATTGTTCTTACATCATTCTCTTCGATTAGCATTTTCAATTCTTGGATATCCATTTGTTTCCTCCTATTTCATTATATATTACCCAATAGTAACTTTGTCAAATACATCAATGGTCTATTGATCAGCATTGAAAGTATAGGTATTTTAAAAAGAAATGACACAGCCATGACGATCATCAAGATAATTGCACCTTGCTTTTCTTTTGCCGTGTATTTAAAGTACATTTCATCACTCAAAAAACCACCTAAAATCTTCGAACCGTCCAATGGTGGCAAAGGAATCAGGTTAAATAAACCCAAAGCGAGGTTTATCAAAACTGCATAAAAAAGAAATTTACCGACTATGCCTATCATGCTAACTTGAAAGCTGCTAACAGTCAATGGATTATAGCTAAAACTTCCAAATAAACGTAAACACAGTGCAAAGATAATTGCCATAATAAAGTTTGAGGCAGGTCCGGCTGCTGCAGTGAGAGCAGTACCTGTCTTCATATTTTTAAATCTATATGGGTTAATAGGCACAGGTTTTGCCCAACCGATATGCACAATTAAGAGCATCAAAGCACCAATTGGATCAAGGTGAGAAATGGGGTTTAGACTGAGCCTACCTGCATTTTTCGCAGTATCATCACCAAGCCAAAAAGCACTCAATGCGTGAGAATACTCGTGGATAGTTATCGCCATGACAACCACCACTATTTGTATTGCAATGCTGGTGAAGTCCATTTTAGCCTCTTTGTAGTTTTATAAAGCGTCGTTTACCGACTTTGATAATAGCACCATCCTCTATGTCCAGCTGTAAATTTTCATCACTTATCTTAGCATTATCGATACTTACAGCGCCTTGTTTAATCATTCTTCTGGCTTCACTACTGCTGGCGCAGAGCTTTGCATCGGTCAAGAGTTTTATTATCCAAATGGGGCTCTCAGAACAAAGATAACTGTCAATTTCTGTTGGTAATTCTTTTTGACTAAATACTCTATTAAACTCTTCTTCAGCCTTCAATGCTTCTTCTTCACCATGATAAAGTGAGACGATTTCTCTTGCTAATCTTTGTTTTATGAACTTAGGATTTACCCCTGAAACAAGCTCTTCTTTGATCTTTTCAATCTCATCAGGGTCAACTTTTGTGGCATAATTAAAATAATTCATGATCAAACTGTCGGGTATAGACATCACTTTGCCATATTTATCTGTTGACGTATCGAACACAGCAATATAATTATTAAAGGATTTCCCCATCTTACGTGTACCACAGGTCCCCAATAAGATCGGCGAGAGTATTGCCACTTGCAATTCTTTATTATAGAGCTTTTGCATATCCCGACCAAAGAGAATATTAAACTTTTGCTCAGTTGCACCAAGCTCAATATCAGCATCAATCGCTACTGAGTCATAACCTTGTAATATAGGGTATATCATCTCATTCATAAATAGTGGGCTACCATCGTCAAAACGCTTTCTGAAAGTATCATGTGCCATAAATTGTGCCAAAGTAAAGTTGGAAAAGATATTTATAATATCCAATAGATTAAGCTTGCTAAACCACTCAGACTGATACCTAATCTCGGTTTTATCTCTATCTAATACTGTAAAAAGCTGCTCCATATATCTTTCACTATTTTGGATAACTTGTTCTTTAGAAAGTGGTGGTCTCGATTCATCTCTACCTGTTGGGTCTCCGATTTGTGCGGTTGTATCACCAATAATAATCACTCCTATATGACCCATATCTTGAAATTCACGCATCTTTCTAATAGGTACCAAATGCCCAATATGAACATCTGATCCAGTAGGATCTATACCGTATTTTACCCTTAAAGGCTTTCCTGTTTTTATCGATTTTTCTACCTTTTTAATTAACTCATCAAGAGGCGTGATTTCCTCTGTACCCTTTTTAATTAACTTTAATTGTTCTGCGAAATTTAGCATTTTTTACTCCTATTTATTAGATCACAAGTCAATATTGATTAATATATCTTATTTGTCAAACTATTTTTTGTATTATAAAAAGTATACCAAAAAACAATCAACAATGAGATACCTAAGACAATTTCACAGAGAATACAGTTAACCTGTAAAAAAAGCTTGAAAAACACCCCATTTTTAATATTAAAGAGAACAAAAAAAACAAATAATGCTATTATCGTATCCTATTTTTCACACTTTTCACTTATTTTCCATTAATTATTGTATATGATTATTTATCAGTGATATATCTAAGTGATCTCCTTTACATTCCCCTTACTATCTTGGAGAATGCAAGGTAATCTTATAGGAATCGAAAGGGTATGTAAAGGAGATTTATTGAGGATTTTGCAGAGAAAGATAATGAGTTGTTTTTTTATATGTTTTTTTAGAATTGGCTTTTGCTCGGTTTGATATTTGGAGATTAGTTATTTTACACGATACCTTCTTTTTTTCTAATTTAAGAAAAAAGCTGTTAGGTAGTATTTTTTTTGTTGACTTTCTTCTTATAATATGTCTATGTTAAATTATTATTATATATATGGAGGCTAATTGAATCGAAAACGCTTAATAATAATTACCATTAGTTTGGTTTTGGCTATTTTTGCTTTTGGAAAGATAGATAAGGTAAACAATCATGTTAGATTATATTATGAGCAAAAGGGCACAATGCTTGATGATGATGCAGTTATGGAAGGTATGTCAAAAGAAGAGCAAGCTATTGCAAGATCTATGATAAAAGAAGATACTACAGTTATCTTTTGGTACAAAGTTGTATTCCCATTATTAGATGTGCTGATAGTAGTAGCTTTAGCAGCTGTTCTTGTGATTCTTTCACTATCTTTCTTGCAAATGATGATCAAACAGATCTTACCCAATATACTTATTAATATTACTATCATTATATTTTTTTTATTAGCGGTATATTTAAAAAACATGACAGACTATTTCTTATTGTTCATCTCATTAATTAGCCTTTTTATACTCTCGAAATACCTCTATAAGCTGATCAACAGCGAAGAGTAGGGTGATTTGTCAGAAGAAAATCTATAATAAGCAAAAAAACACATTTTTAGGGCAAAAAATGTATTATGGTACCCAGCAGAAGTGAAAAATGTAGAACATAATCCCAATATTTCAATTTATTTTTGATAGTTTAACTTATTGAAATTCAGTGAATAAGAAATAATAAAAAAAGAAAATAAACAAATAAATAAAGATTATTATTGACAAAAAAAGCGTAGTTTATAAATTGAGCCATATCAGTTTTAACTGATGAGTGTAAATAGTGACTAAATGATGAATGAAACGTTCATCAGTGATCTTGAACAGAAGAATAGAAGTGAGTGACAGCAAGTCGAATACAATTTTTTTAAGTGATTACGGAGAGTTTGATCCTGGCTCAGGACGAACGCTGGCGGAATGGATTAGGCATGCAAGTCGTACGAGATTTATACCTTCGGGTATATTGAGAGTGGCAAACGGGTGAGTAACGCGTGGGTATCTGCCTTTAAGCGGGGGATAACTCAGGGAAACTTGAGCTAATACCGCATGTGGCATTAATGTTAAAGGTGGCCTCTATTTATAAGCTACCGCTTA
>JAKPKU010000255.1 GCA_029553545.1 Candidatus Cloacimonadota bacterium | reverse complement strand
GAAAAGAAAGACCTTCGTAAACAGATAAATACCAAAATACGGGAGCTCTTGGATTCAGCCGAACAATTTGCAGGGTATAATATTGACTTTGACTTTAAACTCTTCTTCTCAGAAGTGTGGCGAGAAAAAGGTGGTTTTGATATTGTGATTGGGAATCCGCCATATGGTTTATTGAACAAGAAACAAAATCAGAATTATTCAATTACTGTAAACTCAATGCACTTAGATTACTATAAATCGGCACTGAAGTTCGAGCCCGCAAGAGGTGGTGTTATTAACATTTTTCGATTATTTATAACTCAATCTGGTGATATTCTCAGTAATAATGGTGTTTTTGCAGAAATTTTTCCACTTGCTTATACTGGAGATGTAACATCCAAAAATATTCGGGAATACAACCTTAAAAACTTTAAGTTAATTGGAATTGAAGCATTTCCTGAAAGAGACAATGAAAATAAACGAGTATTTAGACACGCAAAAATGTCTGTAGCTATTTTATTCTTCACAGGTAAGGGACAAGAAACAAATCAATTTTATTTAAGAACTCATTCGGATAAATTTATAGATGAATCCAATGAGAAAGTCTTACTAACAAAGAATGATATTATTAAGCTCGACCCGATTTATTATACAATTCCAATACTCAACAAAGCTGACCTAAAGGTATTACGGAAAGTATATTCAAACCAAATACGAATATCAGACGTGACAAACTGCTATACTGGTGAGATTGATTTATCACTTGATAAAAAGTATTTGAGAGAATCTGAAAAATATAGCACACTTCTAAAGGGAGCAATAATTGGAAGATATGAGATTCGTAGCAAAATGAGCCAAGGTGATATTATGTTTTTAGATTCAGAAGAGTATTTGATAAACAATTCAGGGGCAAGGGCTGCTCATTATCTACGAGACAGAATTGGAATGCAAGGAATAACAGGTATTAATGAAAAAATCAGACTGAAAATGGCGTTAATACCTAAGGGAACATTTCTTGCTAATTCAGTTAATTATCTTATTATGCCAGAAGGTATGAGTCAGAATAAGACGGCCATCCTTCAACTGAATAGTGAATTGCATAATTACATTTTCAGGCTTACAAGTACAAACAGTAATGTAAATGGATATGAAGTCAACAACTTGCCCATTATTCCTAATCCTAATTCGTCAGATTTACTTTGCACTGTAGTGGATTATTTAATCCTACTAACCAAGTTGCTCAAAAATAAAACTTTAAGTATTCTGCATTCCTTTTTTGATTCTATGTCTTCTGCTATCACCTATGAACTTTATTTCCCCGAAGAAATCAAATCGGCAGGTAAGGAAATTTTAAAGCATTTAGGAGACTTAAAGCCCATTACAGATGATATGAGCGAGGAAGAGAAGCTAGCCATTATCCAAAGTGAGTTTGAGCGTTTGCACCACCCCGACCACCCTGTTCGTTTAGCAATAGATACGCTGGATAGTGT
>JAKPKU010000253.1 GCA_029553545.1 Candidatus Cloacimonadota bacterium | reverse complement strand
CTCAAACAGACCGAATTCAAAGTCAAACCGACCGGAATCATAAAAAATATTCCACGTCTCTGGTTGATTAGGTATATTTATAGATTACAATTCAATAAATTATCAGATCATGCTGTATTTATTAATAATTGTTATAGGTGCCATTTTGCTAATAATTCTCCTTAGCAGATACAAGGCCAAAAAAGAAGTTGAAAGTAAAGAACTCCTTGAAGAGTTGCATGTTGAGGACGAACTTCCTGAAGATAAAGAAGAAACCTTTATTGATGATCTGGAGGTTAGTTGCGATCCACAAATAACGGAAGAGATCGTAGCAGACTCTGATGTTCCGGTAATAAGTAATGAAGAAGAAGATACTCTTGAAGAATTGCATATTGAGGACGAACTATCTGAAGATAAAGTAGAAACCTTTATTGATGATCTGGAGGTTAGTAGTGACTCACAAAAAATCGAAGAGATTGCAGCAGACTCTTGTGTTCCGGTAATAAGTAATGAAAAAGAAGAAGAAACTCCTGCTGATGAATTTTCGCAAATCATTGCTGAAATCGCAAATATTGCAGACTTGATGGACACCAATACTGAAACTGCAGAAGATGATAAGGTCGTCACTACAGACGAGATTGAGGAGATTGAACTAAAGGCCAGATTTTATGAGAAGCTTTTACAATATAGAAGGGCCTGCAGGTGTTATTATAAACTATTTCAATTTTATGAAATGGTTGGAAATCAAAAGGAGGCAGACATCATAAGAAATAAACTTGAATCATTGTTGAGGATTTTAAAAATTAGGAATCAGGAAATTAGTATTATTCATACGCTATATAAATCAGAATCTGGTTCAGTTGCAGAAGGCACATCTTATGCAAAAGATAGCCACACTATTATTTCAGGAGATCTACCCGTTATACCTTATGATAAAGCTTTTGCTAAAGAAAAGAAAACAAAGCTTAATGAACAAAATATTAAAAATAAAGAATCTACGCAAACAAATAAAAGTAACCAGAATAAAGATATTAAGGTGGAAATTAGAGAGTTAGTTTATAAAGCAAAAAGAAAGTATGATATCGAAATTTTTGAAAAGGCAGCTGAAATGGCATTAAATGCTGGATATCCGAAAGGGTGGCAGTATAGTTATTACAACATATGTAATAACTACTTAATGGATTTGTACAGAAAACAAGGAGATATCCTAAAAGAGTATCATTTTATTGATAGAGCTCTTAAAATTTTAAGACTTTACATGAAACCGGGGATTGCTGTCTTTGAATCACGATTTAGAGAGCTCACTAGAATTATTAGCTCGGGTATGCCCCAAGAACACAAAACCGAACCTGAACTGCAAGAGTTTTACAATTATGCTGTCCAGTCTGAAAGAGAGAGTAACTTTAAAAAGGCGTTGGAGCAATATTCAATGATTGCATGTGCATATCTGGATGCGCGTGATGCTCGTTACCTGGAAATTATTGACAAGAAATGTGATATTTACAGATTACTGGGCTATAAATTTTATGAATTTTCAGAAATTGACAGAGCGCTGAGCTGGGCTGAAGAATTTAAACATAGCCTTATCGAAAACTATAGAATTCACTTTAAAAAAAGAAAGGAAACTATATAACTGATAGAAATACGAATTTCAGAAGATTTGAAGAAGCAGATTGTTTTACTATTAGTTATAGCTAGTAGTTATGGAACTGTCCATCAATTTTGTGTAATTTTGTATGAGCGGTCATACAGTATCGTTTTTTAATTTTAGCTTCTCCATGTTTTAAGACAAACACCAGTTATGAGTCAACATTTTATTGTAAATCAAAGAGGCGAAAACTCCCTTTCTTCGGTAATAAATGGAATACTGCCAAATAAAACGAAAGCTTTTGATGCTATTGTAGGTTACTTCTATTTTAGTGGATTAGCTGAGATATATAATAATATAAACGACATTCATGTACGAATACTTGTTGGTCTTGAGATGGAAAAAGAATTATTGAACAAGACTACAGAGATTAATGAATGGGACAAAAGGAAAAGGACATCAAAACTTGCCCTGAAACGAGACTACTATGACTCATTAGTGAATTTATGCAACACAACAGATTATTTTGATTCTGAAGAGCATAAAAAAGCTTTTTCACTTTATTACCAGAAAATCGTTGATGGGACATTAGAAATCCGAAAAACAAAAGAACCTTGTCATGCCAAAATGTACATATTTTCACTTAAAGATGACTTGAATGAAGGAGGTGCTCAACTAGGCACATTGATTACTGGTTCAAGTAATCTAACACATAGAGGATTAACTGGTCAAAACGAAATAAATGTTCGTTTCGACAGTACACCTGAAGTAAAAGAAGGCTTATCTATCTTCAATAAAATGTGGGATAAAGCTATCATTATTGCTGATAAAGGCAATATGATAGAATTCACTGAGAATGTGATTCAGAAAATTTGGATAGACCAGATTGTAACGCCCAAACTAATTTACCTAAGAGTTTTACACGAATTTTTTACCATAGATACCTCGAGAAGAATACGAACCCCACACGACATAACTAATGGCAGGTTTTTCAATCTCAAGTATCAGGAAGACGCTGTGCGAATGGCCATGCAAACCTTAGATAGGCACAGTGGTGTAATTATCTCAGATGTTGTTGGTTTGGGTAAAAGTATTATCGCATCTACTGTCGCTAATAATTTGAATCTTAGAACCATAATCATTGCGCCTCCACATTTGACTACCCAATGGGAAGAATATAGGGTAGAGTTTAATTTCAATGCTACCGTTTTTAGTAGTGGAAAAATTGAGAGAGCACTTGATCATCACCAACTTCTTTGCCAAGAAGGAGAACAGTGGTTAATCATTGTAGATGAAGCTCATAATTATCGAAACGAATACACACAAGATTATGCCCTTCTACATGAATTATGTCAAAATAATAAAGTTATGCTTCTTTCGGCAACCCCTTTTAACAATAAGCCGGAGGATATTTTCTCTATGCTGAAGCTTTTCCAGATACCCACAAAATCTACTCTAAAAACCGTTCAAAATTTAAATACTGAATTTGGACAACTAATTAATGAGTACAAAGCCCTAAGAAAAGCACAGAAAGAGAAAAGTATTGACGAAGCGACAGTCAAGGATAAGATTAGCTTCATTTCAAATCGGATAAGAACCATCATTCAGCCATTAGTTATCAGACGATCACGTCTTGACTTGGATAAAATTCCTGATTACAAGAAAGATTTGAAGAGGCAGAAGATAGAATTTCCTCATGTCAATAATCCAGAATTATTGGAGTACGACTTAGGAGAGTTGACCGACATTTATACACAAACATTAAATCAAATATCCCCCAAAACCATTGACAATTCATCAGAACTCATACCGGCTAATTTTTTTAAAGCTACACGATACAATCCCATAAAATATGTCAAAAGCGAGTGTATAGAACTATTAAAGAAAGACATCGAAGAAGCTGGTTTTGAATATAATTTATTCTCTGAATCACAAACCAACTTATCAGATTTCATGAGGCGTTTACTGGTGCGAAGATTTGAAAGTTCACAGGAAGCATTCCGTATCTCCGTTTTGAATATGAGAAAGAATTGTGAGAACATTTACAACTGGGTAACTCTTAGAAAATCTGTCCCAATTTTTAAGAAAGGTAATCTTCCAGATATTGATGATTTATATAGTTCTTCAAATGATTCTTTATTCCCTGAAGAATGGATGAATGACGAGCTTAAAGCATATGAAGACAGAGGACTGTTCGAAATTAATGCCGGGTATTTGAATGAGAATTTTATAGAAGATCTAATAAGCGATATAGAAGTCCTTATAAAGATTGAATCAGATTGGGAAAAGACCACACATGATCCAAAAGTTGAACAAATAATCTCCATCCTTTATGCGCAACTTAAGAAAGAGCCAAAAAGGAAGATTGTTATATTCACAGAGTTTGCAGATACAGCTAATTATCTCTATAAGATACTTAAATCAAAGAAATTGCCTGTTTTTAAATATTCGTCTTCTGATGCTTCCATATCGAACAAAGAAAAGATTCGAGCCAACTTTGACGCCGGTTACAGGGTAGATAAACAAAAAGATGACTACAAAATCTTGATAGCGACCGATGCGATATCTGAAGGTTATAGCCTTCATAGAGCTGGCACTATTTTTAATTTTGACATACCATACAACCCAACAAGGGTTATTCAACGAATTGGACGTATAAACAGAATTAACAAGAAAGTTTTCAAGAATCTATATATATTCAATTACTTTCCAACTGCAATAGGTGAAGCTGAAACACGAAGCCGAGAAATTTCCACATTAAAGATGGCCATGATACAGTCTATTATGGGAGAAGACACAAAAGTCCTGACAAGTGATGAGCAATTGCAGAGTTTCTTTAATGATCAGTATCGAAAAATTATAAAAGAAAACGAGGAAGAATCGTGGAATACAAAATATGAATCATATCTTCAACAAATGAGAGGTAGCGCAGAAATGAAAGAAGCCTTAAAAATTCCACTGAGAACGAAAGTGCGTAGAATAACTAGCAAAGATGAAAAAGGTATATTGGTATTTGGGAAAAAAGGGAATGATTTCATTTTCAAGTTGGGCCATACACAAACTCTGATAGAAGCTGTTTCTCCAGAAAAAGCATTTTATCTGTTGGAACCAGAGACTGAAGATGAAAAAGGTTTCGCCATCTCTAGCAATTTCTATTCAATATATGAATACCTGGAAGCAGATCTCTTCAAGCAATTAACAGATGCAAAAATATTGCAAACTAGGAAGAATGCTCTTGCCCGGATTAAAGTGATTAAAGATGAAGGTGCCTGTGATGAAGGTTTTTTGGAAGACTTGATTAAAGTAATTGAGCTCGATAGCATACCAGGCTTTACGCTTAGAAAAATTAACAAGTTAAAAAGAGAGGAGTTTCATACCCTAACAAGCTTTATCCACCCTGACTATTTAGCCAAAATCCTTAACCGGTCTGATTATATTTCACATGGACAAGAACTATTAATATTGTCTGAAGAGATTGAATCAGATGTAGCAAAAGAGCCTCTAATTGATGAACAAGGACAAACTCTTTTAGCCATATAGTAATCAAGTAATTAATTTATCATGAACATATTTAACTATCCATACAATAGAGATTCATTCATAGATGATTTCCTGGTCGATTTTCTACCTGATGATTTTGAAGCAGAAGAGACGGTTCTCCCTATAGATTTCTCAGCTGGTTATTTATGTAAGGTTACCAGAATCGGCTCTTGCAGAAGCCTCAAATTGGAAGTGTTTGAGATGATTCACTCATCACAGAATGATGCACGCATAGGCGTTTCTAAGGATGCTTTTCGTGTGTTATATAGATATAGCCTATGTAATCGTGCACTAGTGGTTTTTGTAGCAGACAGTTCTTTAAACACATACCGTTTTTCACTTTTACAAATAGATGCATCTCTAGATGAAAAAGACCGCTTAATACGACAATATTCAAATCCCAGACGTTTTTCTTTTCTTTTAGGAACAGAAGCCCACACAAAAACTCCCACACAATTTTTAATTGAGAAGGGGCCCATACGAGAGCGACAAGAAGGGAATAAATTACTGACACCATTTGATGATTTGTTAAGCCGTTTCTCTGTGGAAGCCCTGACAAAACAATTTTATAATGAATTATTTAAGTGGTATGGTTGGGCAATAGAGCTTTCAGCATTTCCCAAGGGTAGAGCAGCAGATGTTACACTGACTAAAGAAAATAACGAACAAAATGTAATCCGGCTAATTACCCGGATTATGTTTGTTTGGTTTATCAAACAGAAAAAGTTAGTGCCCGATAAATTATTTAATTCCAGTGAATTATCGACTATAATAAACGATTTCGAGCCTCTGAGTTCAAAGTCAGGTAATTATTACAATGCCATTCTACAGAACCTGTTTTTTGCTACATTGAATCGAGCTATCATAGACGAAAAAGGTTTAAGACGGCAATTCACTGACGATAATCCAGCAGTAAATAATCCGCATTATGGTATAAAGTCTTTCTATAGAGACAATAAAGCACCTAACAAATCATTATTCAAGGTTTCTCACCAGGAGGTAATTGATTACTTTTCTACCATTCCATTTCTTAACGGAGGATTGTTTGAATGTCTTGATGACCTTGATGATAATACAGATATAACCCAAGAATATATTGATGGCTTTAGTAGGGAGCCATCACGCAGAGCGTTTATTCCAAATATCTTATTTTTTCATCCTGAAGAAGGGTTGATACCATTATTGTCACGATATAATTTTACCATTGAAGAGAATTCACCTAAAGAAGTTCAGGTGGCACTAGATCCTGAACTTTTAGGGAAGGTGTTCGAGAATTTATTAGGGGCATACAATCCCGAGACAAGAGAAACAGCAAGAAATCAAAGCGGTTCTTTTTATACGCCAAGGGAAATTGTTGAATATATGGTTGATGAATCGCTAAAGGCATATCTGGGAGAAAATGAGAGTGTTAATCAATTATTTACTCAAGATGAATTACCATTAGCGCTTAAGAACAACCCTGCTGAATGCGAGCGTATCACACGCAAACTGTGCTCAGCTAAGATTCTTGACCCGGCATGTGGTTCTGGCGCATTTCCTATGGGGATATTGAATAGAATGGTAGAACTTCTGGAGCTTTTAGATTATAAGAAGGAGAAAGATATTGGAAGGCTTAAATTTCAATTAATCGAACACTGTATTTATGGATCTGACATACAAACCATAGCAGTTCAGATTAGCAAATTAAGATTTTTTATATCGTTAATTTGTCATTATGACAGGAACGATGATGATCCAATTAATAATTATGGGATTCCAATTCTGCCTAATCTGGAGACTAAATTCGTTGCAGCAAATTCTTTGATCAGTATTAATACCAAAGCCGGTTTTGGGAATTTATTCACTGATCCTACCGGGGAAATTGAAAAAACAAAAAAAGAACTACTTGAAATAAGAGAAAAACATTTTTCAGCTCATTCATCTTCTTTAAAGGTTCAACTCAGAGAACAAGACAGAGGTACGCGTGAAAAACTAGCTCAATTACTTTCAATCAACATATATGCGCCAGAGGATGCCAGGCAATTAGCGGAGTGGAATCCCTACGATCAGAATAAAAGTTCCTCTTTTTTTGATGCATATTGGATGTTTGGAATATCTGAAGGTTTTGATATTGTGATTGGGAACCCTCCTTATATACAGTTACAAAACAATGGAGGCAAACTAGCTGTATTGTATGAAAACTGTAATTTCAAAACTTTCGCACGGACTGGCGATATTTACTGTCTTTTTTATGAAAGGGGATGGCAATTACTTAAATCGGGTGGACATCTCTGTTTTATAACTTCAAATAAATGGATGCGTGCTGGATATGGTGAAAAGATGCGGGAATTTCTTGCTAATAAAACCAATCCAAAATTGTTAGTAGATTTTGCAGGACTAAAATTATTTGAGTCTGCCACCGTGGATACAAATGTTCTCCTGTATGCAAAAGAACCCAATGCTGGTAAAACCATTTGTGCTGTAACAAAAAATGATAAAACCTGCATCAAAGAATTGAGCAATTATGTTAAGCAGCAACAAACAATATGTGAGTTTAATGGAAGTGATAGTTGGGTAGTATTATCGCCTATAGAACAGAGTATTAAGCAAAAAATTGAGTCAATAGGTACACCATTAAAAGATTGGGATATTAAGATCTACAGGGGTGTTCTTACAGGTTGTAATGAAGCATTTATAATTTCTAGTGAAAAACGCAAAGAAATACTTAATAACTGCAAAAGTGCAGAAGAACGAAAAAGAACTGATGAGCTTATTCGACCTATTTTAAGGGGCCGGGATATAAAGAGATATAGTTATGATTGGGCAAATTTGTGGTTAATTTGTACATTCCCTTCTAAACGTTACAATATCGAAAAATACCCGGCTGTCAAATCTTATTTGGAAACTTTTGCATATGATACATTAGTTAATAATGGCAATGAATGGGTGGCAAAAAAACATCTAAAAGAATACTGTATAAAGAAACTTCAACAGTCTGGGGAAGACATTATCATTAACGGGAAGTATATTTTTAACGTTAATGGCACAAAAGAAAAAAGTAGGAAACTTACCTCAAATAAGTGGTTCGAAACACAGGATAGCATTAGTTATTGGGAGGATTTTTTGAAGCCGAAAATTATATATCCAAATATGACTAAGTATATGCCTTTCGTCTATGATGAGAAAAAATATGTTACAAATCAGAAGTGCTTTATAATTACAGGAAAAGACATAGCTTATCTTACAGCATTTTTCAATTCTTCACTATTTAAGAAATGTTATAGAGATTCTTTTCCTGAACTTCAAGGTGGCACACGAGAGCTGAGCAAGATCTTCTTTGATAAAATTCCAGTAATAGTCGTTTCGAAAGAAACTAATCGATCATTCAAAGAGGCTGTTATCGATATTCAACGAGAGTACACAAAGACTAAAGCCATTGCGTTAGATACAATTATTTTCGATTTGTATAAATTGACATTTGAAGAACGCCAATATATTGGATTTGTGGATATTAAGTAGATATGTTGTTATCCCTTAAGATTTATATGTTGAATTTCTTTTTTGTCGAGGTGGTAAAGTGCTATTACAGACATATCAATATTTTCATCATTGTCACTATTGGCTATTTGTTTTTGCAGGATGGACTCATTCCAGTGTGGAATAGGTAGTTTTTCAAAAAAAGCTTTCTTGTAACGATAACCGTCCCCGCCTAATCCTCCACCAGCATAAAAAGTCCTAAAAAAATAAGTTATTACTGAAAATCCCGTGTAAACAGGAACAAGAAGTGCAGTGATTTCGGGAAAAAGAACTACAGTGGAAACGGGAACAGTCTATGCAGTAATTTCGGGAACAATAGTGCAGTGACTGTTGTGCTAAATTAGGTATATTTTTAATATCAAAGTTCATT
>JAKPKU010000130.1 GCA_029553545.1 Candidatus Cloacimonadota bacterium | reverse complement strand
CCTCAAATTCTTCATCTTCTTCTTCATCTAAAATCTCCTCTCCAAAAATTTCAATTAAGGTTTGTTTTATTTCTTCAGCGCGAAAAGGTTTTGTTATAACAGTATAAGCTCGTGTATTTTTGAGTTGTAGTAATACTTCTTCTCTGACTTCTGATGTAATAATGATTATCGGTGTTTGGGACAATAGCTGGAGTTCATGCATTTTTTCTATAAATGTTAGCCCGTCCATTTCTGGCATATTTATGTCGGTAAAGATTAGATCCACCCATTCATTCTTTGCAATTTCAAGAGCTTCTAATCCATTTGCAGCCTCAAGAATATGTAGATTTGAAATACCACACATGGACACTGCTTTTTTGAGTATTTTTCTCATTGATGAACTGTCATCAACAATTAGTAAAGATAAGCTCATATTATTATCCTTTATCTATCAATTTAAATTCATTTATTGTTGTTAAAACGCTGTCTATATTATCTGCTATCATTTTTTCAACGTCTTTTGTTTTGATATTGTAATACTGTAAAACTTGATCATAGCTTTTCATATACATATTGTCTTTTTGTGCCAAAAAACCCATTGTAAAAGAGAGAAAATCGGATAAGGTTACAAGTCTGACTACGGGGTCATTGAATAATTTGTTATCATGATGATGTTTGGCTGAAGATATGATTTCCTTTGGCAGATTCCAATGTTTTAGTATAGAAGCACCAATATCTGAATGAGTAAATCCTAATACAGATTGTTCTGCACTAATAAAATCCATGCCTTCATTTTCAACAAGATAATCAATACGATCTGCTTCTTTTTTTACCCAAATACTGAGGATGATTTTTCCAATATCATGCAATAAACCAGCGGTAAAGAGTATTGTTTTATCTATATCTTTTTCAAGATAAGCCAAGTTTTCAGTGAGTACAGCAACTGAAAGATTATGCTCCCAAAGCTCTCCTTTGTGCACCTCATAGCCATCAAGCAGGTTGGAAAAGTAATCTTGTGTGCTTATCAAACTCAATATTGAGAATATTTGTTGTTTACCTAAAAGAGAAATAGCAGTGGAAATATCATGCACATGTTTTGGCTTTGCATAAAGCGCGGAATTAGACACCTTAAGTATGTTTGCCGATAAAGATGCATCAAGCTTGATTATTTCAGCAAGCTTTTTATTTGTATAATTGTCGCTCCTGATCAATTCAAGTGCCTTTTGTGCATTTTTATTAAATGCAGGTAAAAACTCAATTGCTTGAACAATATCACTTAAGGTAATCATAATTCGTACTCCTCTTTTGCATTAGAAACGACTACTTTTCCTGTTTCAAGGAAAAGCCTAACAGTTCGGCTTTTGGAACCACCGACATCTTCCTTATTGATTATTACATTATTTCTCCAAAGCATTTTTCTAATTGCTTGGTAATTGCGTTCACCAATATTAAAAAAGTTATTATTGTCCATTACATTACTACCGCCAACAATACTGGTTATTAGCGACCCTCGTTTACATCCGAGTTTGAACATGTTTTTAAAGAGAAGAGGCACACCAAGATCGACATATTTAAACGGATTTATAATCTCACTTCTATCTATAGATGAATCTGGAAGCATTACATGAAGCATACCGCCAATCTTGATATAAGGGTTATAAAGGACAACAGCGATGCAGGACCCAAGAGAGTAAGTTACCAAAGTATCATTTGGATTATCACTTATTTGCATGTCTGCTATGCTTACGACAATAGGTTTATTCATAAATTACTCATTTGAAGGGTATGGATACCAATCTGATTTTCTGATTTTATTTGTTTTAAAGGTCACTGATTGCCCATTTTGGCAATCAAAGATAAATTTTCTTCCCATTTTCCCACCAATATCTGTTGTGATGATTTCAATGTTTAGTTTATTTAAGATTCTTTTTGCAATATTTATATTATCTTCACCAATTCTGTGCATATTGTTTGTAGCACCGCCCATAAGATGCGCCTTTAGGTCTTTTGTGTCAGAGCCTTGATCCTTCATTTTCTTTATCAACCAATTAATTGCAACGTTTCCATAAATCCCTCTTAGGTTTTCTTTGTTATTGGTGAATGGATAAAGAAAAGAGCAGCAAGCAGAATATGACTTTTTTTCATCCCATAATGCAACAAACATGCCTGAGCCTACGACCCCATAAACAAGTGTTGGGTCGTGATTT
>JAKPKU010000234.1 GCA_029553545.1 Candidatus Cloacimonadota bacterium | reverse complement strand
TTCCTCGCTACTGGATGTCTTGCTGCCGTGATGAGGGACTTTGAGAACTTCTGCTTGCAGTTCGTTTGGATAACGAGCGGAGAGCCATGCCTCTGTTGGGCTTTCTATATCGCCTGTAAATAAGAAATCAAAATCGCTTTCTGTCCATTTGACAACAGTGGAGCCATTATTAACATCGGAAAAGAGATAGTCTTTGTCTGGGTGCAAAAACTTTAAGGTCGAGCCTTTTAACTTGATTGAGCAAGTATCTTGCAGGCAAATAATCGTGTCGATCTTCTTATTTTTCAGCTTAATAGTGTGTTGAAATAAGCTATCATTCTGGGTTACCTGATTAATCACCAGATTACTTATTTGAAATCTTGTAAGTAAGCTCTGCAAGCCGCCCATATGATCGCTATCAGGATGAGTAATAATCAGATAATCTATCCTTTTGATTCTATTTTTAAGGCAATAAGAAATGAGGTTTGATTCTATCTGAGCCTTTGAATTAACGATATCAGCACAGTCGATGACGATATTCTCTCGTTCTTTTGTACTGATTAAAAATGAATCAGATGTGCCTGTATTGAAAAAGATTACTTGAGAATGCTTGCTTGCGCCAATATTAAAAAGGAATATCGAAGAAATTAGCAAGATAGAGACAAATAACTGTACGGCAAGCCTTTTCTTTTTGGCATAAAAAGATAATACTATGAAGCCCAAAGCAAATAGGAGTATGATAAATTGCGCCTTATTTATCGAATAATAATAGATGAAATCGAACCCTGCAAAGAAGGCGAGGCACTTGCCAAATAAGTATATCAGAGCGTCTAAACTGTGGATAGAATACTTGAAGAGAAATGTGCTCTGTGGCATTGCCAGTAGCATTAATGTTGAGATGAGAATTAGAGAGAAAAAGGGGATTAGGAGGATATTGCTGATGATGCTATTGAAATTTACACTATTAAAAAAGTAAAAAGAAAATGGAGCTAAAAAGACACTGATGAGAGCTGAAGCTAAAAAGGGCGTGATTATTTTCTCAATAAAGACATTCCCTTTTACAGATTTGACGAGCATGCCAATGCAATGCAAAGCTATTATACAAACAAAAGAGAGCAAAAAGCCCACACTGTAGATTTGATTGGGATTGACCACTAAGATGATCAGTGCGGTGAGGCTGATGATTTGCCAAAAGTTTTGCCGCCTTTGTAACAAATTACTAATGATGAAAATTGTTATCATCAAGCTCGCACGCATTACCGATGGACTAAAGTCACATAATGCAGCAAAAATAAAGAGAATAGGAATGGATCCCACTTTTGCCAAGTATCTATTAAAGAAATTGAGAACAGTAAAAATTACCAGGTAAATAAGCCCCGTATGTAGCCCCGAAACAGCAAGCAAATGCAGCACACCCGCCTGCTGATAATGCGCATGAGAAGAGACGATATTGTCTTCATTATAATTGTACAAGAGAGAAGTATTGCCCGTGATGATTGCCTTGATAAACTCTGGATAATTGATAAACTTACTATCGATCTGCTGATAAAGCTTTTCTTTAAAACTGATTATCAACCGCATAAACCTGGTCTTGAGGCTTTGCTTACCCTCCTCTTGCTCAGCTTGATAAACAAAAAGAATGTTCGCTCTGGCAGAGATTCTGGCATTTTCAAAGGCAGTAGCCCACATTGGTTCGCCAGGGTTTGTATAGGTAAATGGCTCAATGCGCATCAAAGCTTCGATCGTTTGATTGTACTGCAAAGAATCAGCGAATGTATAACAGATTACCCTACCCTTGACGGGTAGATTATTTAGCTCTAAAAGATTGGCAGTAAATACATAACCACCATTCTTTTTGGTAGGCGCAGTGATGATTTGAGCTTTTATTTTATTTTGAATAGAAGTCTTATCGGCAAAGAGTTTAGAGATATGATTGGAATGTTTAAAATTATAATCGCTGGCATATTGCATCCCAATGATGATAATTAATAGACAAATAGTGAGATTTTTTAATGCCAGCTCTTTTACTAAAAAGCCTATTATAATGAGGATGGTAGCGGTGATTACTTTGGCGAGAAATGGGATTGGATAGGCTGAAAAGAGAATACCGATAATAAAACAAAAGACCAATGGTAATAATGGGGCTGTGACATATTTCTTGGTCTTTTTATGCTTCATTTTGAGTAAAAAAAAGGGCTGTGAGACAGCCCAAATTTATTGATTAGTGTGTGCTTAATATTCTTTTAAAACATGAGAAGCGACAATACCTCGCTGAATCTGGTTTGTGCCTTCATAGATCTGCATGATTTTGGCATCACGCATCATCTTTTCAACAGGATATTCCTTCATGTAACCATAACCACCCAGTATCTGTACAGCATCAGTGGTGACCTTCATAGCGACATCAGAAGCAAAGTACTTGCACATTGCAGAGACTTTTGCATACTTTGTGATACCAGAGTCGATCATCTTTGCAGTTTGGAAAATCATTGCACGCGCAGCCTCGATTTGGGTCGCCATATCAGCGAGCATAAATTGAACAGCTTGGAACGCAGCGATTGGCTGACCGAATTGTTTACGCTCTTTTGCATATCTAACAGCAATTTCAAGAGCGCCTTGAGCAATGCCGATAGCTTGTGCAGCTACCATAGGGCGAGATTTATCAAAAGTCTTCATCGCAACCAAAAAGCCCATACCCTCTTTGGCAATCAAATTCTCTTTTGGAATACGGCAGTCTTCGAAGATTAATTCACGTGTTGCAGAAGCACGGATACCCATCTTGTTTTCTTTTTTACCAAAGTTAAAGCCAGGTGTGCCTTTTTCAACGATAAAGCAGGAAGCGCCTCTTGCACCCTTTGTTTTGTCTGTCATAGCAAAGACAGTGTAGATTTCAGCTTCTCCGCCGTTGGTGATCCACTGTTTCGTGCCATTGAGCACATAGTAGTCGCCGTCTTTGGTAGCGGTGGTTTCAATTGCACTTGCATCTGAGCCAGCATTTGCTTCGGTTAATGCGAAAGCAGCAAGCTTTTTGCCAGAAGCGATCTGTGGTAAGTATTTTTGTTTTTGTTCTTCATTGCCAGAAAGTAAAATTGGATACATTCCCAATCCTGTAGCGCCAAATGCGAGTGAGATACCAGCATCAACCTTGCATAATTCTTCTGTGACAACTGCAAGATCCATTACCTTGCCACTTAGCCCATCATATTCTTCAGGAACTAATACAGAAAACAAGTCAGCTTGTGCCATTATTTCGACGATATCCCATGGGAATATTTGTTCTTCATCATATTTTTCTGTTAAAGGTGCTATCTTTTCACGTGCAATTCTTTTTGCAAGATCTCTAAGTTCGATTTGATCTTCAGTTAAAAAGTAATCCATTAATCCTCCAGTTTATGTTTTTTATTATCATTATTTATTATACGTTTTTGGTCAAGCAAAAAATGCTTAAAGGCGTCTGATTGTTTAAAATCATCTATAAGAGGGTGAATTGACCGAGGTAATAAAAGTGAGACATCCTCATTATTGATCAGCTTTTCTCTTATCTCAGTTGCAGAAATATCAATAGGAGGCATTTTTTGGAAAAGCAGCTGATCCATATAATCAAGTTGAGTCCGCTCATCACGGTTATTGGTATTTCGTGTAAAGACAACGAATTTTACCATATTTAAGAGTTGTTTATAGTCTTTCCACTCTTTTAATTGTGCCACATTATCCTCACCAATAGCAAAGTAAATCTCCCTTTGTGGGTATTTTTGCACAAAGCGGCTAATGAGTTCGATAGTATAAGACTTTTGTGAGCCCGTGGCATCCATATCGCTAATAATCGCTTGTGGAAGGTCGGCGAGGGCGAGCTCAGCCATTTTTAATCTCTGCTCAAAAGAGAAGAGAAAGCTGTGCTTGAGAGGCGTATTTGCGGCAGGTATGATGAAGAGTTCATCGAGTGCCATTTGCTGGATAAAGGCTTTTGCCACTGCCACATGTCCAAGATGAAAGGGGTCAAAAGTGCCTCCAAAGATACCTGTTTTAAGCATATTCTTTTATTCTTTTTGAAGCTTTTTATTGAGCTTTTTTATCTTTTTGATGATCTTATTCAATTCTTTGCTGTCAGGGAAGTGCTCTCTCAATGCTTCTTGTACTTCAAAAAGCTTTTCAATCTCTTTTCTATAATAGTAGATATTGCCGCTATAGTAGAGAGATTTGAGCTCTAATTGATCAGCATTACCCAAGGCGATAATATCGTCAAAATACATCAATGCTGAGCTATAATCATCTATCTTATAATAAATATAGCCAGCGAGATAGTTCTTTTCGATAAGTTTCTTTTGGCATTTTTGGATATATTCATACGCTTCATTTCTTCTCTTATCTCTGGGATATTTGTCTAAAAAAACCTGAAAGGCATCGATAGACCTTTTCGTCTCATCTTGCGTATAATGGGGGTTTAACCCAATATTATAGTATGCAACGCCAATCATAAATTGCGCAGAGGCAATATCTTTGTGCTCAGGAAAGAGGCTGATAAGCAATTGATATTCAGAAACAGCATCGGCATATTTACCTGCCTTGAAATAGGAGTCGGCAAGCTTGAATTGGGCATCCGCTGTGTAAATAGAATTGCGTTCCAAGACGATCTGTTCGTAATATGGTGCAGCCTTTAAAAACTTATTTTTATTATAATAGTCTTCAGCAATGCGCCATTTTTCAGCTGCAGGAATGAGATTTAGGTTTTTATTGAGTGCGCAATTAGAGAGAAGTATTAAAGCTAATGTGAGTATAATAAGTGTTGTTTTTTTCATAAAATGCCTCTATATTTAATGATTTCCGTAGTAGATCAAGTACACTAAGCTGCCGATGACAGCAGAGAGCATGACAGGCTCATACCAACGGCTTGAAGATTTTGATTTTTTTGATATTGCTTGGCTAATATATATTTTATTACTTGAGACGATTCTTTCATTTTGAGAGATATTTACCAAAAAATAGGGGTAGGTATAAGTATCTTCTTTAACAAAAAGAATATAATTATGCCTTTCGTAAATGATCTTATTATCGAGCATTACGGCAACAGTCGTAGCATCACTGTTCTTATTATCCAAGACGACATAGCCTTCTTCAAAAGCCATATTGGTCAGTAAAAAGGCTACCTGTGCCGAGTTATTTGACTTTACCAAGTCAAAGTAAATAGTCTCAGTTTCAAGAGAATCCAGAGACACTTTGATGGTATCCCAGAGGACTTCAGCAGTCTCAGTGATGCTCAATTGTTTTGCCGACAGATTTGTACTCAATGTGAGCAGAATTAGGGCAAAAACGAGGCTCAAGATTAATCGCAGACGCAGTTTCATTTGCTTACCATAAAAACTGCAGGGGATATCGCTACCCCCTACAATAATTAATCTATGCCTTTTGCATAAAAGCTTTGTATGCTTTATAGGTTGAGTACAAGTCAGCTTTGGAACACACTTCATTGAGAGAGTGCATGCTCAAGAGACCAGGACCGCAGTCGATAACATCGCAACCATGATAAGCCAAGAACTTAGCGATAGTTCCTCCGCCACCTTCGTCCACTTTGCCGAGCTCGCCGATTTGCCAATTGACCTTTTCATCATTGAAGATCTTCATTACTTTGGCGGTAAATTCACTTGAGGCATCGTTTGAACCACCCTTGCCGCCACTGCCAGTAAACTTCGCAATACCGACTCCATAACCTAAACGAATAGCATTGTTTGCTTCATGTACATTAGGGAAATTAGGGTTGATTGCAGCATTCACATCAGCAGATAAAACCGAAGATTTGATCAAGGTTTTACGCACATTATAAGAGCTGGTGTCTTCATTATTGTATTTCAATAAATCAGCGATAAAGTCAACGAAGAAAATAGAGTTTGCACCGCTTGCACCATCAGAGCCAATTTCTTCTTTATCAAAGAAATAGATAACTGAGGTCTTGTCGCTTTCAATTTCCATCACGTCTAAGAGTGCTTGCAGAGAAGTATATGCGCAGATGCGGTCATCTTGTCCATAACCAATCACCATGCTTTTATCAATACCTAAATCTCGTGCTTTGCCAGCAGGAACAAGGTACAATTCAGCACTTAAAAAGTCTTCTTCTTTGATATTATATTTATTGAAGATGAGATTAATACAGTTTAATTTGATAGCTTCTTTTGATTCTTCTTTATCTTCATAATAAGGGATTGAGCCTAAAAGTACATTCATATGTGAAGCGGTGATTGCTTCTGAGAGTGTTTTATTCATCTGCTCTTTTCTTGATAAATGAATCAATAAGTCTGGCATGACAAATACGGGGTCATTGTCATTTTCGCCGATAGAGATGTCGATTATTTCTCCATTTGCTTTGATTACAACGCCATGCAGCGCAAGAGGAGTTGACATCCATTGGTATTTTTTGATCCCACCATAGTAGTGAGTTCTAAGAATTGCGAGGTTTGAGCTTTCATCAAAAGGATTTTGTTTTAAGTCAACTCTTGGAGCATCGATATGAGAAGCGACAATATTTACGCCGTTGGACATAGGTTTTTTTCCTATGACTGCAATAGCCATAGCCTTGTTTTTGAAAATTTTATAGATTCTTCTATTATTGTTGTTTTTTTGAGGAACATCGATATTTGCAAAGTTTTTGTTCTTCAATTCTTCGACTGTGTAATCAATAACTTCCCTTTCAGTTTTGGCAACGCTTAAGAATTTCTTGTAGTTTTCAGCAAACTTTAGGGCTGTTTTTTGTTCGTTTTTAGTGGTATCTGTCCAAAAACACTTCTTTTCATAACCGATTTTTTTTCTAAGTTCATCAGATTTTTTCATTGTGACTCCTTCTGATTTTATTTTTATGCTTAATATATTCTATTAATGATTAATCTGCGTTCGCCTTTTGGTGCTTGAACCACAAATTCTTCATTAGGTTTTTTACCAATAAGTGCTTTACCTAAAGGAGAAGCAACAGATACTTGAACAATGTTGTCATCGCGGTCATAGACTTCATCAACACCAACTAAGTGATAAGTAAAATTTATTCTGTCTGGCAATTCAGTCAGTTCGATAAATGCGCCAAAGCGTACAGCGTCTTTTGGCAGGGTATCGGGGTCGAGCACCTTTAGTAGTGCTGTTTTGTTTTGTAATCGATCGAGCTCGTTTTCGAGGTTTCTTTGTTTTTCTCTGGCTGCGTGATATTCGGCGTTTTCGCTAAGATCACCGAGCTCTCTTGCAGCGACAACTTGCTTGATAATTTCAGGGCGCTCTTCAATCAACTCATTAATTTTGAGCCTTAACATCCTCATTCCTTCAGGTGTAATATAGTTTGCCATTCTAATCAACCTCTTTCTTTCTTTTCTAAGAATTTTAGCCCTGTTAAGGCAGCTTTTTTGATTCTTGCATTTCCACTTTTTGACCAATTCTCATAATAACTCTTTATCTCATCAGAATATAATGCTAAGCCTGATGTGAGTATCTCGATAAAATGTGGGTCTCTGGTGTTTTTGTAATTGTCATAAATTGAAAAGTAGAGCGTTTTATCTTGTTTTGCAATTTGCTTTAATAAATATGCGTTTATTTTAATGGTCTCCTGGCTTGCATTGAGCCAATTGCCCTCCATTCTGGCAAAGAAATTTTTCAACAAGGTAGAATCATTCTTAGTCAGCTTTAGTATTGTTTTAATAAGGCATTGTGCCAGATCATCGTTATTGTCGTCAATCATGTTTGCCAAAGTATCGACATAGCGAGCAGGGCTCTTTTTAAAGACAGGGAGCAAGGCTTTATCAAGCAACAATGTAACATCACCGATATTGCGAGATTTGCATATCATCTCTTTAACTTGCTTTACATAATCATTATTCTTACGCGTTAAGATCTTTTTCATAATACATACAAATGCCTGCTTGCCATTATCGCCTTTTTTATTCCAAAGATAATCCAAAAAAGCCTCATATTTCTCTGGTTTTTTGGCTATTACTGGAGCTAATGCACTTGCCACAAACACTATTACTTCGTTTGGCACATTATTGCCAACACGTTCTGGATATGCGTTAAAAATAATATCAAAGTCATAATCTCCTGCTGGGATCTTTCTTTCTAAAAAGTCTTGCGAGTCGCGTTTCAACCGCTCTTTCCAATCTAAAGAGATCATTTTTACTCCTTTCTAAAACTAAGCTTGTTAACACCTGCATAGTTATACTCATTTATTTAATAAGAACCAGTTTACCCTTTTTGTAGTCATTGCCCATCTTTATCAAATAGGTATAAATACCCGAAGCAACAGCCTTTTGGCTATTGTTCTTTCCATCCCATGCAAATTCTGAGCAATTGCTGAGTTTGTGATTGTAAACCAATTCTCCCGCCAAATTATATATCATGATTTCGCCTGAATCTTTTACTGGAAGATTCACGAAGGTCACCTCCTTAATATCCTTTAATCTCAAGGGATTAGGATATGTTTCCACAAAACTTAAATTAGTGATTTCTGTCAAGTATAAACAATGACGTAAGTCATTATTTTGAATTTTGTTTCCAGCTAAATCAAAAACATTATCCATTCTCACCCAATATGGTTTGATCGTATTGATTAGATTATTAGACAAAGTCAGCGTTATCACCGAGTCTTGCAATACCGCATTTTCTACAATAATCTGCAAACCTGCAAAAGGCGATTCAATTGTAAAATTATGACTAAAATTGTTTAATGAGCTCGTTGCAAGCAATTCAGAAAAAGTCACCTCGATCTCATTATACGTCAATAATTCGACTTTTTTAATCGTAGGGGGTGTAGTATCTAACTGATATGAGATCGTCAATTCCTGCCCGCTGATTTCGATTCCTGAGGCAGCTTTGATCCCACTATACGATAATAAAAAGTCATTATTCGTATTCAGACCATTCAAAAAGTGCAATAGTACGTATATATCGCCTGCCATACAAGAAATAGATGATGGATTAATACTATTGCCCTCTATTTTTGCTATAAAATTACCCCTGTTCAAAGAGGCTAAATCAAGAGGGCTGTCAAATCGGAGAATTAGCAAGTTCTGATTGAGCATCTTCGCATCTTGCAATACAGACTGCTCGCCTGTTGTGACTGCTACCCATGATGAATAATGGCTCTCATGTGGTGTATAGTTGTGATCGAGAGTTGTGACAGCATAATAATAGCAGCTATCAGCCAGCAAGCCCGTATCCATATAGGTATTTGCTTGCACTGTATTTATTAGCTCAATATCGCCATTAATGCTGAGTTTTCTGTAAATATTGATACTATCAGTAGCAGGGCTTTGCCAAGAAAGATTAACAGTTTCTCTGTCCAATGCCTTTGCATTCAAGAGTTTGGGGCTATTTGGTCCTGTAAAAGGTATATCTTTTTTTACAAAGAGACATTTCAGCTCATCGCCAACTTGTCTATTGATAAAAAAGCCACCAACAGAGTGTGCAGCCTCGTCAATTGCCTGTATTTGGAATGATTTATCAGACTTGCCAAACCAAATTGGTTCAAGTTTGCCATTTTTATATTTTATGACATAAGCATTTGGTGTGAGCGCCAGAATAGCTTCAGTTTTTCCATCTCCATCTATATCAGCGGAGGCGATTGAGCTTTGTCCTTTGGTCACGTTTGAAAATGCAATTTCTGCAATCACGCTATAATTATTATCATAACCATACGGTCCTTCGGTGTTTTTAAATAAAGCAAAATACCAGTATGATTTATCTGGTGTATCTGCCTTTACATAGCCACCTGCCAGAAACTCATTTTTACCATCACCCGTATAATCTCCAATAGACAAGAAATAGCTATTTAATACAGGAATACGCCCTATCCAAGAGCGAACAGGTGAGCTATTTATCCACTCATAAACCATAACATTGCCTTCAATATCTGCGAGCAATAAATCTGGATATTCATCATTATCAAGATTGCCGCCGACCATCTTTGGCACAAACATACGCATCTGAGTAGTAGGTGCAGTATTATAAATTGTGCTGTATTTGTTAAACTCCATTGCCTCGCGTTTGTACAATTCAATTACGTTTTGATCAGCCAAGTTACGCGACACTATCAAGTCCTCTTTACCCCTATTAGTAAAGTCAAAGAGCATTGCACCAGCGACATTATTGATCGACCAAAAAGGTAGGTCTGGGTAATAGTTATGGTCGCCAAAGCCTTCATACATATCCAGACGCTCGATACTCAAGCCAGCGAGGTTTGTGCGATTACTATAGGTAGAGCCCAGATATAGAGGGTTATACTTTTCAGGGAAGGTATGCTTCTTGACAAATATTCCATTTTGATATTCAAGTGCGTGCACGACCCCATTTATCTCTTCGCCTGTTTCCATGGCTATTATCTCTTTTTTGCCATTACGATCAAAGTCATATGTATTTCTGGCAAAGGTATACCCCCCGCCTATTTCTTGCTCGACAAAGCCATAAGAGTCAATTTCGCGCTCTTGAATAGTGTAAACATTGCGCATCCATTCAGTAGCAAAACTATTTCCTGCAAAGTCAGTTGCTTCAAGCTTTACACTCAGTTTTCCACTACCAATATTATTTGGCAATCTGAGAGAAAAGATTGAATCTGGCAATGTAGAATGCACAGTAAAGACATCATTGATAGGCGAATTATTGGCATCATATAGTTGCCCTGATAAGCTGACTTGCACGAGTTTATTAAAGGCAAAAAGTGCTACATGAGTGAGTCTATCATCATTCCATCTTTCTTGCACAAAGAAAGTATTCTCTTTGTAGAGTGGCATTTTTCTATCGATAAAGATCGTTTTATAACTATCAAAAGTCTGTCCATCCTTATTCTCTATTCTAATTCTGATACGATATTCGCCATCAGGAAAGATCGCAGGCAAATGAAAATGCCCCAACAGCTCATCATGCTTGACATAATAGACAAAGTTTGGTGTGTTTTGATGAGTTAAAATATCTTTCCAGTCAGTCGTATTGGGGTTAGCCTTATTCGTGTACATGAGCGAGTAGCGGAAGAAGTTTGGCGAATCAATCGTGCCAAATACGTCAAAAGCATCGTTCAAATAAGCCCTATCTTCAGGGTTATTGACGATTATTGTGTGAGCAGAAGGTAGTTTTAGCAGTTTTTCAACATCCAAAAGCCCTGCCCCAAACTTATTATCAAAGCCTTTATCGCCCAAATCTTTCGCACTTGCATGAAGTCTTGCTCTCACCTGTTGATAATCCAAGCTTGGGTTTTGTGACAATAGCAATGCCACTGCACCAGTAACAAAAGGTGCTGCCATCGACGTGCCACTTAAATGGCTATATTGGCTATTCCCTCCATAAGTTGAAAAAATCTCTTGTCCAGGAGCAACTACATCCAGATCTATGCCATAGCTTGAGAAAGAAGCGAGCTGCTCAGCATTAGTCACTGCTCCAACAGCAATAACATTATTGAGTCTGGCAGGATAACTGCACACAGGACCAGGCGTATTGCCTGCCGAAGCGACGATAATAGCTCCTTTACTGATAGCATAATTACAAGCATCTTCAATAATCGGCGAGTAATTAGAGTCACCCCAACTGATATTAATCACATTGCAGCCCATATCTGCAGCGTAAATTATCCCTGCCGCAGCATCGTCATCTTCCAGATAACCATTGACATCTTCAGTTCTAAAACCTGCTCTGATCGGCAATATTCTTACATTCCATGCTGTGCCTGCAATGCCTATTCCATTATTTGTATCGGCACCAATAATACCAGAAACGTGAGTCCCATGATAATTCTCATCAGAGGCATCATTATCACGATCAAGATAATCGCCAAGCCCATCCATATTAGGCGCATCAACAAAGTCCCAACCCTGATAGTCGTCGATATATCCATTGCCATCATCATCGATACCATTATTAGGTATTTCAGCTGTATTTTTATAAATATTCTGTTGTAAATCTGGGTGACTAAAGTCGATACCAGAATCCACTACCCCCACCAATACCTGTGCAGAGCCAATATTATTTGCCCAAGCAAAAGGCAACTTAATCACCCCCGCCACTGTCTGTTGTGAGGTATATAGTGGGTCATTTGGCGTTCTATGAAAGACATTTAGATAATTATATTGAACTAAATCGATCTCTTTCATAGCGCTTGCCTCAGTTTTAATTTGCGACAAATTGCTATTTTTATCAAATCTAATCACATAGTATTGATTGTCTTTTTTGCTGGTCAAAGCGGAGACAGATACAGCGTTCTTGCTTTGCATGAGCTGATTGAGTTTTTTATCTTTGAACTGATTATCAAGTACTTTTTGGCTCTTTTTCGTTTTTATAATTAGCTCATTTGGCACGTATTCCATTGCACTAATTAGCAAAAAGCCAAAAATCATCATACTCAACAACAATGTTCTTTTCATTAAAAAACTCCCCTTTTTTAAAGATTTAATAATAATAAGTCAAACCGATATGGTGCGTGTCTCCAAGGTTATCTAAATCAATTGGAATATAAGAATAATCAATTTCAAAACGGTTCCAGTGAACGCCAAAGCCAGTTGTAAAGCTCTCTATATCATAGTTTAAACGATAGCCTGCTCTCAGAGACAAGATATCATAAAGTGCCACTTGCCCCCCTAAATTAAACTTTGCCTCATCGTCATCTTCATGTTTAATGGTCTTTGCCTCGAGGTTCATTTTAATCAATTCATTGAAAGATTTATGGTAATTCACACCAAATTCCAAGGCATATGGTATGTCGATGCGCTCATTTTTCATCTTATCTGTAAAGCCTATATTCTTCGCATTTGCATATATATTGGTGTTTTGCAATGGTGTTTGCCACAAATAGCCAAAGTCAACAGACATACCCAAAGCCGACTCTGTATGTATCTTTGTATAAAGCCCATGAACTGTCACGCCCAAAAGCTGATTGCTGGTAATTCTTTTGGCATAATTCATGCCGAGATTTAAATCGATCGGATGATATTCACCCACCAAAGTCCCATTATCCAGTCTTTCGTCGATTTTACCATAGTCTAAAGTAGTAAAAAACCAACCAATTGAACTATTCAAGCCAGAATCACGCCAAGCCACTGAATAGGCATTTGCATCAAAATGATTTAATTGCATTTGTGAGAAATGAACACTCTTCGCCTTGATATTCAGCGAAGCAACTGGATCCTGAGTGACTATGGATGCAGAAGCACTATAAAAGCCCCCTGTTCCTGCTTGAGCAGACATTGCAGGCGATAAGTTAAACTTCAAAAATTGAAAGCCATATTCTCCTGCATGGCTATCGGCAGTCTCGGCACCAAGTACACTGATTAAGAGAAGAGATATTGCGATTGTGATCATTTTTTTCATTTTAATGACTCCTGTTTTTTACTTCTCCACCGCAAATTTCAAGCGGCAGACTTTATTATTAGCCTCAAGTATAGCAAAATATACGCCAGTGGCAAGCTTTTTTGTCTCCAAAACAAAGGATGTATCATTGGGCACAAAAGCAGAGCAAGTATCGCTCTTCTTCCACACCAAATCCCCTGCAACATTATAGACACGCACTTTCACCTCTGCTGTTTTGCTCAACAGAGTACGAATAGTGACTTTATTATCATAGAGATAAATCCATGGATTTGGGTAAATATAATTCTCACCCTTGATAAACAACTCCTCAGCATTGAGGATATTTTGCGGCAAACTCTTATGCCAAGAAGCAGTTCGATTGAGATTACCGTAGGCATATATAAAATTAGATTCTGCGATATCAGCCGCTGTAAACTGGCTCAAATGGTGACGATAAATGTTCCCATCTGCTGTGCCAATATAAGCAAAAACTGAGTCGCCAACTGTATAAATAAAGGGGGTACCCTTTGCCTTATTATACACTTTTGGATAGCCAGACACCACCCTGCCTTTTTCATTCCAAAGGCATAGTTTGCCATGCCCAAGTGATGCCAAAATATATGTCTTATCACCCTTATTCAGAGTAATCAAACTCTCAACCTCTTGCGTTGAATCTGCCTCGACGGATGTATAATTTCCATTCAAAAGTGCCCCATTATAAGCAAAAGCTTGATAACCCGTTTCTGTACCAATAATAATATCCAAAGTACCATTATTATCTATATCTGCAATGACTGGCACGCTGATTGAGTGCGCTTGCTTTTCTACAGGGAAGCCAGAAAAAAGCGTCCCATTAGCAGAGAAAATAAGCAAAGCAAAGCTCCCATTCTCAGTCTTATAGCTCAAACTAAAATCATTAATCTCATCGCCATCGAAGTCTGCTTGCAGTAAATAAGCCTCATTAATTACCTGGGCATAATCCACTAAAATCGCATTAATTGTCTGCTCTTTTAAACTAATCTGCAACAGATAATTTTTCTCATCTTTTCTTGCCAAAAATGAGGCAATACCGCCATGATAGCTCATATTACTCAAAGGCTGATAACCCGTAATTGCCAGCTCTGTATCGCTATGATCACGGTAGAAGGTGATTAACTTTGCCATATCATTTTCATTTTTAGTCAAGCCGATCAATAGTATCTGTTTATTTTCATAAAAGAGAGTATCAGGTACAGTAATCAATGGTGCAATGAAAACGTCAAAAGCATTATTTGCCGTGTTTTGCAATTGCAATGAATTACCATCAAACTTTAAGACACCCTCACCAGCGCAGGGAAAATACAAATTATTATCTACACTATCAAAAGCATATATGCCATAAAAGCGTTGCAGCGCTTCAAAGTCATATGAATAGCTCGCTTGTGCACCATTTTCATCTACCAATATATTGTCATCTTTATCGATATAATAGAGTTCTACTTGACCATCATTATCAAAATCATTGACATAGACAAATTCGCCCTCTATTGCTTCTGCATTGTCAAAGTGTGTCTGATCGCTAAATCTCACTGAAAAGTACATCGTATCTTGCGAAGCGGAGATATTATAAACCTCTATATTCGAGCTACCATAATAGCTTTCACTGGAGGGCATGGTAAAATCTCCAGTAAAGGGATTTACAGATTTCCCAAAGTAAATACTATTTCCCTCGCGATATGCATCATAAGGGCTGCCTCTCATGTAAAAGTGTGGTCTATTTGAGTCGAGATGCTGAATACCATCGGCTTCTTCCAAATCCACGCCTTTATGCTTTGCATTACCATTTGGCGAATTCATCTCAAAGTCATCTGTAAAAGTTGCATTAATAATATTTTCATCAATATGCCAAATCAAAATACCCGAAGGCTCCACATATGCCCCTGTATCGGCATCCACATAGGGTAAAAAATAATCCCATTCACAGCCTCGTAATACATTTGTCATCATATTTAGCATCGGCACATTTGTCTCTGGATAAAAGTCTTGCAATGAGTCTGGCAATACATCAAAGCTAAAAAGGTGATCATTAATCACGCCATTAACTTCGATAGCATCTTTTCTAAAGTTTGCTTGTCTATTTTCCAGCAAAAAGTATTCATTCTCAGAGATAGGAATCTTATACACAACCTTTGCGCCTTCAGCCTTATCCATTGGATAGGTGAGCTCGAGGTTTTCTTGGTCGGTATTTATCACAATTGCTTCATTCCAACCTAAATATACTCTTGACCAGGCAGAGGGCAAGCACGGCGTTTTGCCATTATTATTCCAGACAGCTGTTCCCATCAAACCAAAATTCCCAATCCCTGCTGATTGTCCATTGGAAGAGTCATTATCAAAGAGTGTCGGCAAGCCCAATTGATGACCAAATTGATGCGCCAAAACGCCAAAGATATCAAAGATATAATCGTCAAGATAAGGGTTTTCAGCTACGGGAAAATCAGGGTGACGTTCAGACTCAGGCACAATTGTGATCTCGCTAATAAAACTACCATCATTAGTGGGTATCCCTTGATAACTCATATTATTAGGGTCAAACTTTGCTCTAAAATTAGCCTTTGTTAAAAAAGTACTCCATATTGTATGTGCCTGTGTGTCATAGATATCGCTCTCTTGTCCGCCGCCAGCATGAAAGAGAATAAAGGCATCGTATTGACTAAAATCGATCTCATTATCTACCGCATTTATCACATCACGTACCAGCTCGGCACGGCGTTCACCAGGTACAGAGTCATCGCCATAATAGCCCATAGTAGCAGCGAGCTCAACGATAGTAGGGTGGATAGTATAATTCAGCTGATATTGATTCCTTGAAGCGTCGATAAAATAATCGCGCAAATGCGTCATATATTTATCAAAATAAGTGATATCATGAGGATGATAATCTGGATATTGAGGCTCTGTTTGCAGTTTTACATCGGAAAACTCACAAATCAAAACAAGCACATTCTGCGGTGCAATACGCTTCTGTAAAGATCGTGGTCCAAATAATTCAGACACACCATCATTACTCTTTATAATACCGCTTTTCTTTAGTGGGTGAGGCGGGCTTGCGTGCATGAATGCTATGTTTATGATAAAAACAAAAGCGATCAGTATCATCAATTTCTTCATTAATCACTCCAAAATATACTTATACATCAATTTCACACTATTTATGAAAATATAATGTCTCTCTTATAAAACATAAAAAAAGAGAAAACATTACACTCTATTTAAAAAGAAAAACCCTCTTAAGTCATAAGAGGGTATAAAATATGTAGCTATAAAACTTAAGCTTAATACAGTTTGGCTTATACCATTTTTACTCTTATGATTTAGATCTTTCCTGCCATTATATCTTGTTCATTACATTTACAAACATTACGAAATTCGTATTTTGGTTGCCATGTTCCTGCTTTTGATTCGCGAGTTAAAATAAGCTTAGCTCTTCTAATTTCTGTATCACATACGGGACAAATTTGCTTGCCTTCGTTACTTATATCGTGTGCTACTTTTGCTGCAAATGATTTACCTTTAGCCATTGCTTCCTCCTTAATTTATCAAAACAATATTTTTTATTATCATTTAATTGTCAAGTACTTTTTCAATTACGTGCAAATTATGCCCTCTCTATGTATGAGCCGTCACGTGTATCGATTTTGATCTTTGTGCCTGCCTCAACAAAAAATGGAACTGTGACCACGAGTCCTGTCTCTGTTTTTGCAGTTTTACCACCACCTGATGCTGTATTACCTTTCACATTGGGCTCTGCTTCAACGATTTCTTGGATAACAGTTATGGGCAAATCTACACCCAAGACATCACCTTTGCCATCAACTAATAAGCCCACATCGATATTCTCTGTCATAAATTTAAACTTTTCACCAAAAACATTAATGCTGACTGGCTCTTGCTCAAAAGTTTCATTATCCATCAAATAGAGATAATCACCATCACGATAGAGATATTGCTTCTTTTGCTTTTCAACTCTCACTTCCACCAAAACATCTTTATCACGAAAAGTGTTTTCCAAAACCTTACCTGTTTGTACATTTCTCATCTTTGTACGCACAAAAGCAGCACCTTTACCAGGCTTTACATGAAGAAATTCTACAATCTCATATATGCCACTTTTAAACTCTATCATTAAGCCATTACGAATATCAGAAACATTTGCCATATTTTACCTCTTAATATATTATTAATTCTATTACCAAAAAAATAAATCTGCCATTTTTGGCAAGTGTTTTTTTTAAAACAGCACACGACAACACACTTTTTTTTTAAACAACACACAACAACGCACGATTATGATCCTCGCTTCGCTGCGGGTTAGGTACTTCAACTTCGTCGAAGGTTAGGTAAAAATCAATTGATTTTTGTTTTTTATAAGGATAATTTCTTTCTACAGAAAGAAATACCGAATGTAAAAATTCACATGCAGCTAATTGAAAGCATTGCATAGAAAGTTAGAACAATATATAAAAATTTCAGCTTGAAAATTGCCTCGTTTTCTTATTAAAGAGGGTACAATAAAACACAAAAATGCCTATCATCAAATCTGTTTTCCCTCTTTTTTCATTCATTATCTATTCAACCTTGTAAATGATTATTTATCAGAGAAATGTCTTTGTGATTCCCTTTACATTCCCCTTGCTATCTTGGAGAATGAAAGGTAATTTTATAGGAATCTCAAGGGAATGTAATGGAGATTTATTATGAAATTATAAGATAAAAAAAGTTTCATTTCTTATAGTAGAGATGATTGTTAAATTTGCAATTTGTAGATTATGCAACACCCTTATAATGATAGGTCACGATCGAAAACTGGTCAAAAACTAAACTAATGTATGGGAGGCTTTGCTCGTCCCAAAACCATCAAGCCTGTATTCTTCGAATCTGTAAACATAAAATACACATTAATCATCGTTCTTCCTGATACAAAGCGAGAGTAAGCCTTTTTTAAACTTATTTTAATTATTCATTGACAAAGTAAGTCCTTTTTAATATATTTACTTTGTGTGAGATCAAAAAAGGAGTGATATATTTTTGCAAAGAACATTTGTAGCATTTGAGCCGAGCGAGCAAGTAAAAGAGCATATTTGCCAATTAACTAATGAGATACAGTTGAAATACCCGCAGATTAAGCATCGGACAAAAAAAGAGAATCTGCATTTTACTTTTCGCTTTATTGGTGATACCAAAGATGAAGATCTCTCCAAAATCTCCTCATATCTGGAGGAATTTGCCACCAAGCTCCACCCTTTTTCTATAAATAATGGGCAAATTGAGTGGTATCCATTCAATCACAGTCCTCTGCTCTGCTTGCTGTACACTTTTCATTACCCCAATCTGATCACGCAATATCAGCAATTTGGTGACTTTCTACGCGGGCTAAATTATCAGATAGACAATAGGCGACTGAATTTTCATCTTACCTTAGCCAGATTAAAAGGAATAGAGATTGAGCCGCAAAATGAAGCGTATCAAAGCCATTTAACAATGATAAATGAAATAAAACTCGATAAACTCGTTTATTATAAGAGTGTCTTGCTTAGGACTGGTGCAGTTTATCAAAAAATAAAAGAAATAAACCTTAAGGAGGAATAAATGGTAGCAGATAAAGGAAAAGAACAAGCACTCAAAGCTGCTATGGCACAACTTGAAAAGAAATATGGCACAGGTACGATCATGTACTTGGGGGATAGACCTAAAATTGACGTAGATGTGATACCCACAGGGGCTTTCAATTTAGATATCGCCCTGGGCATTGGTGGCATACCAAAAGGTAGAATCACTGAAATTTATGGTGCTGAAGCGTCTGGTAAAACTACTCTTACCCTCCATATTGCTGCAGAATGCCAAAAACTCGGTGGCATCGTTGCTTTTGTCGATGCAGAACATGCCTTAGACCCTATCTATGCACAAAAGTTGGGGGTAGATATAGATAATCTTCTCTTATCTCAGCCTGATGGCGGTGAGCAAGCTTTGGAGATTGTTGAATCTCTTGTTCGTTCAAATGCTATTGATCTGGTAATTGTTGACTCTGTCGCAGCGCTGGTACCACGCCAGGAGATCGAAGGTCAGATGGGCGATGCGCATGTAGGCTTGCAAGCACGCTTAATGTCTCAAGCTTTGAGAAAATTGACTGCAATTGTCAGCAAATCAAATACTGCTGTTATCTTTATCAATCAAACTCGTATGAAAATCGGCGTTCCATCTTTTGTAAATCCTGAAACAACAACTGGTGGCGTTGCCCTCAAATTCTACTCTTCTGTACGTATGGAAGTGCGTAGTGCTGGCAGCATCAAAGAAGTCGCTGGTAGCGCACAAATCGTCGGAAATGTTACCAAGGTCAAAGTTGTAAAAAACAAGTTTGCTCCACCATTCAAGACTGTTGAATTCCCCATTATCTTTGGCAAGGGCATCTCCAAAATGGATATCATCCTTGACTTAGCTGTAGCGCATGATATTATCCAAAAAGCAGGCTCTTGGTATGCTTATGGCGACGCTAAAATAGGGCAAGGTGCTGAAAAAACCAAGCAATATCTCGAAGATAATCAAAATGTCTATGACGAGGTATTGGAAAAGGTGAAGGCTCTTTTAACCCCCGATTCTATCCCTGTAGAGCATGAAGATATACCTGAAGATACCGAATAATAAGAAATATTTAAGAGAAATAGGGACAGATGAGCTCAGTATAGGCGTCTTGCCGCTGAGTAATCTGCCCTTTTCTTTTCGTGGAACTGAAGACGAACCTGTCTTTGAAAAAGAGATTAGTGAGGGCTACTTTGAAGAGTTGAAGCATGCTTGCCTCTCTTTTGCCAAGAATAAATTACTCGATTATCTTGCCAAAAGTGAGAAGACAAAATACGACTGTGCAGTCCTCTTAAAACGCTATCAAATACCTGATAATCTCATCAAAGAGCTAATAAATTGGGCAGAAGAACAAAAGTACCTCTCTGACGAACGCTATGCGGAGATGTATATTCAAGAGGCAATGCTCAATTGCAAAAGCAAGGCGGAGACTATTTATAAACTTAAGCAAAAGAGAATTGATAGCTCGATAATAAACAAAAAAATAGCAGAACTGTACTCGATAGAAGCCAGGGATGAGCTATTAGATAGCCTGATAGATCAGTTATTAAGACATGAAAACATGAGCGATAAGAAGGCTGTTTTTGAAAAATGCGCCACAAAATTATACCGCAAAGGCTTCCATTATGACGATTTTCGTACATTACTTTACAAAAAAATAAATAATTTACTTGACGAATAATGTATTTTATACAATTTGGTAAACTGAGGGACGTAAGATTGGATATAGATATGGTTTTAACTATGAAAAGAGTATTTTTAATAAGTGTAATTCTTTGTCTTTTTTGTTCAGCACTCTTGGCTGATATTAGAGTAGATTTTAAAAACAGTAAAAAGACAGAGACGATTAAAACTATTAATGTAAAAGGCATCGAATACTTCGCTGTAAGCGAACTTCAAGCTGTTTTCAATGCAAAGAGTATTACCGAAGACAGGATAGAAAACAAGATCAATATTAGCATTTATAATGAGAGTATCAATGTCTTACAAAACTCCTCATATGCCAGCTTTAAAGGCATTTTATACAATTTTAACTACAATAGTTTTTATCAAAACGAATCATGGTATTTACCTACTACTTTCATAAAAAACACGCTGACCACATTATTTCCCACAAAGCTCAGATACAATGCCACAAAAGGCACAATAGAAGCTGATCCTGTCATAGACAGTAGAGTAAAAGTCATTGTACTTGATCCTGGGCATGGCGGCAAAGACCCTGGTGCTGTGGGGGCTACCAGCAAAGAAAAAGACATTACCCTGGACATGGTCTATCTTATCAAAAGCAAACTGGAAAATGAGCTTGATGATGTAAAAGTCCTCCTAACACGCAGCAAAGACGAGTTTGTATCGCTGCAAGCCAGAACAAAGTTTGCCAATGATCAGCATGCACATCTTTTTATCTCAGTACACTGTAATGCAGCTTTGGCAAAGACTTCCAGAGGGATAGAGACCTTTTTCTTATCGACTGCCAGAACCACTGAATCCCGTGCTGTTGAAGCGCTGGAGAACTCGGTTGTTATGGATTATGAGGGCGGGCAAGAGGCAGTGAAGAATTATGATGACTTACAGATGATTTTAGCAGATATGCACCAAAGTGAACAATTAGAAGAAAGCAGTAATTTAGCTTTAAGAATACAATTAGCCTTGGTTGAAGGTAGCAAAGCTGTCGATCGAGGCGTCAAGCAAGCGGGGTTTTACGTGCTGAGAGGCGCATTTATGCCTTCAGTCTTAATCGAGCTTGGCTTTATTACAAATGTTGAAGAAGAAAAGAAATTATTGAATAAAGACTATCAAAACGAGCTCGCCAACTCAATTGTGCAGGGCGTCAAGAGCTTTAAACAAAAATACGACTATATTCAATAATTAATAATTATATCAAAGGAGAATAAGAAAATGAAAAAGTTTCTTATTTCTACTATCTGTCTGCTTGCTTGCATCAGCTTTCTTGGTGCAAATGACTTTCATTACCAAAGCCCTGGCGGCATTATTGAAGAAATATTTAATAGACCTTATAATCCCACAGTCGCCACCTATGACAATATTGGACTAAAAATATATAAAGATTGGTTTCTGTATATCCCTTTAGACTTGCTTGCCGAGCCTATCACACAATTAGCAGGGATTAAAATATATGAGAAAAACCGTGCCTCTGTACGCTCTTCATTCTATACCAGTTTCAAGTGGGGTGAGCTTTACTCTGATACTCTCTACAGCCTACCTGTCCCACAGAACTCAATTTTTGGAGCTGATGACGCTTCATATGATTCTAAAAAAACTTTCTTTATGGAATATAAAAAAGAGCAAATTAACCTCTGGTTGATACATCTGGACTCATTAAAAGCAGGAAATACAGATAATGCACTGGAAATGCTCCTGCAAGGTGGTATCAGTCAAGTATTCTCTCCAAGTGTCGATTGGATGCCTGATAATCGCCATCTGTTAGTAAGAATGATTGCGGATGATCTGACTGAGCCTGAAAAGCCCAGCAATGTTCCTCTTGGACCAATTATCCTTGATTCTTCTGGAAAAGAATCTCATAATAGAACATACCCCAACCTATTAAAAGATGAATATGATGATGATTTGTTTGAATATTATGCTACAACCCAATTGGTTTTGCTTGACACGCAAGCTAAAACACTAACCAAGATTTTAGACCCAATGATGATAAGCTATTATTCCATTTCTCCTGATGGCAATTACTTATTGTGCAGAGAAATAATTAAACCATTCTCGCACAAAAGCCCCTACTCTGCATTTAATTTTCAGTGGATTATCATAGACCTGGCTAATATGACAAAGGAGGTCCTTTATACTGCACCATCGCGCGATAATCTTAAAACAGGCTGGGTGATGCAAGGAATAAGATCATTTTGGTGGGATCAGAGTAAAGATCATAGCTTGTTTTGTTTAAAAACTTTAGATGATGGCAGTCCTGATAGCAAAAAGAAATACAAAGATGAAGTTCTGACCATTAATCTGCCAAATTTGAAGTCTGAAAAGTCGCTTTATAGATCTCAAAATAGAATTGCTAACTTTGAATATATTAATAACCATATTATTCATATTGCCCAATATAATTGGAAAGAAAAGAAAAGCAATGTCTTTCTAAAAAACTTAAATACTAAAAAAGAGTTTGTGATTTATGACAAACTAAATGACGAACAGTATGATCTGCCAGGTAAATTACAGTACAAAGTGTCTGAAGATGGTAGGACTCGCCCGCAAATTATTGACAACTGTATTTTTCTTATTGGAACAGGGCTCACCAAAGATAATCGCAAACCCTTTATCGATAAAGTCAATATAGACACATTTATAACTGAGAGGATTATAGAATTTGACGAAGAGGACTACATCACAATCAACTATATACTCGACCAAAATCCAGATGAATTCTTTCTGCGCAGACAAAACAAAAATACGCCTAATAATCTCTACACTTACAATATTAAAACAAAAGAAGAACGTGCCATCAGTAAGTTTACAGACAATACCCCTGAGCTGACTAATCTGCAAAAAGAAGTTATTCAATATACACGTGCTGACTCGGTTTTACTCTCAGGAATACTTTATTTGCCAGCTGATTATGATGGTAGTAAACCTTTACCTTTGATCATGTCTGCCTATCCACGAGAATATTCAGACTCTGAAACAGCGAGTCAGAGTACCCATACCGACAAACAGTATGTTAGACCGTGGAGCTCTTCCCCACTTTATTTTTGCTTAAATGGTTTTGCCGTCTTGCAAGATGCGTCTTTCCCCATTATTGGCGATCCTGAAACAGTCAATGACACCTGGATGGAGCAAGCAGTCGCCAATGCCAAAGCGGCAATAGATTATCTCGCCGACAAGGGTATAGTCGATTCAAATAAAGTGATTATCCAAGGACATAGTTATGGTGCCTTTTTAGTGGTAAATCTCCTTGCACACTGCGATCTCTTTGCTGGAGGTATTGCACGAAATGGTGCATATAATAGGACTTTGACTCCTTTTGGTTTTCAAAAAGAAAGACGTACCCTCTGGCAAGCAAAAGACGTTTATCTCAATCTATCACCATTTCTCTTTGTTGATAAAATCCAAAAACCACTGCTTTTGATACACAGTATAGAAGACACAAATCCTGGGACATTCCCCTTACAAAGCCAAAGACTTTACGAAGCCCTCGAGGGTAATGGAAAAGACTGCAGATATATTCAATTACCTCTGGAAGACCATACATACTATGCAAAAGAAACTCACCTGCACCTGCTCTGGGAATACCAAAAATTCTTTGATAAGGTCTTGAACACTACCCCGTCAGACTAATGCAGGGGCGAGCTGTGCTCGTCAGCCCTTCAAAGTTATCATTCAGTTTGCACCCTGAGGATGACAAATAAGAAAGAGAAGTAAGAAATGGATAAAGATAAAAACCTCATAAAATCATCTGCTGCAGAATATTTAACTTACATTGCTTCTATGGGTGATAATGAAGAAATTATTGAAATGCGCTATGAGGATGAAAATATATGGCTTACACAAAAAATGTTAGCTTACTTATATGATGTTGATGTACGAACAATTAATGAACATATTAACAACATAATCTCTGATAAGGAACTGGAAGAGAATCGAACTATCCGGAAATTCCAGATAGTTCAAAAAGAGGGAAATAGGAGTGTTAAGAGGGAAATCAATCATTATAATCTTCAAATGATAATTTCTGTTGGCTTCAAGGTAAATAATGATAGGGCTGTCCAATTTCGTAAGTGGGCTGGGCAAGTTGTAAAAAACTACACCATTCAGGGATGGGTAATGGATAAAGAACGTTTGAAAAAAGGTCATATGTTTACAGATGACTATTTTGAGCGCCTTCTCCAATCCATACGAGAGATACGTCTTTCTGAACGTAAATTTTATCAGAAAATTACAGACCTTTATTCTACAGCATTTGATTATGATAGTAAGGCTAACACAACCCAGCTCTTCTTTCAAACAATACAAAATAAAATGCATTGGACTGTCCATAGGCACACTGCTACAGAATTGATTGTAGAAAGAGCAGATGCTGAAAAAAAACATATGGGATTAACCTCATGGGAGTCTGCACCCAATGGAAAAATAGTGAAATCTGATGTTCTTATTGCTAAAAACTATTTAAATGATAAAGAAATATCGTATTTAGAAAGGCTTGTTACGATG
>JAKPKU010000206.1 GCA_029553545.1 Candidatus Cloacimonadota bacterium | reverse complement strand
TACAGGAATTGCATCCCATTGGGAATCAACCATCATCCATTTATCAAGATCTTTAAGATAAGCTTCAAGGACAACATGGCCCGCTCCTGATCCTCTTGTTTCCACATCTTTAGTTTTCAGCCCCAGTGTTCTCGACGTAATACCGATTGCATTTAAGCAGCCGTTCAATACAATTGCATATTCAACACATCTGAATCTGGCGCCGTTTTGTACTTCGTGTAATATAGATATTGGATCTGATTTTTGAGGAGTGTTTGATCCGTCATGTTCCCAAAGATTTTGCACCCATGCTGATAGGGCTCTTATTTTATCAAGGTCGCTTGTACATCCGGTAATAATTTTATCAAGGTCAAATTCTGTCCGTAATTGTACAAGATAAGGATTATCAATCTCATCGTAAGTAAAATCATAGTTTTCATTTGAATTCGCATCGAATTTCAAGGAGGTCATAGATGCACAGCCTGTTAATAAAACAAGGCTCAAAAGAATTGCAGGCAGTTTTTTTTGAAACATTTCGTACTCCTAACATTATAAAATTGTATATGAGTATAACATATAAGGTTTCAAGATTTGCTACTATTAGGAACGAGGAAGACTTACTAAAAAATAGAACGAACGTTCGTTCTATTAATAAGTTTGAAAAAACTAGAATATCCAAATTAACAATAAAAAAATACCGTATTACAGTACATATTTATTGTTTTACGATAATTATTACTTGACAAAGGTTAAAATCAGTGTGTATGATAAAACTATCGGGACTGAAAGTCCATGGAGGTGTCTATGAAAAATATTAAACGGTTTGCATCTTTGGCGGGAAAACTAAGGTTAGGCGTGATTGTTTTTATGGTTATTACTGGGCTGGTTTTATGTTGCGGTGTTCTTATACTCATATTGTCGCTAACCAGGTCTGATATTTTATTGAATAATGAAGGTGCTCTTTCCGCTTCGCTTCAATTCAACATGCTTAGATTCAATATATCTGAATCATTAATTAGTGCTGAAAGTATTCAAGACTTTTTCATTTTTATAAGTGTTTACGGTATACTTTATGCGGTTATTACACTTTATATGGAAAAACAGATACTCAATGTGCTCAAATGGGTAAAGAAGGAGCAACCATTTAATGTACGTTGTATAAAATCTATAAAGGTGTTGGGCTTCACTATTATCGGAAACAGCATTGTATTTGAAGCAATTAATAATTTGCATATTTCTAAAATATATAAGATGTTTGAACTTGGGAAAGCTGAAATTCTCTCTCCTTTATTCAAGATGAGTATAGAAGGTATTTCTTTTTCAATTCCTGTTGATTTAACAATTCTTGGTGTTGGTATTATCGTGCTGCTTCTTTCGTACGTGTTCGAGTATGGTGCACATTTGCAGAGCGAATACGATTCAATCTTATAAAAAGAATATTCACGGAGGAACGTATGGCAATAATTTTACGGCTCGACAGAGTCTTAGCAGATAGAAAAATGCAGGTGAGCGAGATTGCAGATAAGGTGGGCATAAGCCTTGCAAATATGTCCAACTTGAAAACAGGAAAGGTTAAGGCAATCAGGTTTTCTACGCTGAATGAAATTTGTAAATACTTAAAATGTCAGCCTGGTGATATCTTGGAATATTCACCGGATACTGTTTTATCAAATTCAGATAACTCTGATGATGAGTCTGTGTAATTCTTTTTTTCATCCAATCAATTGCATTGCGGCATAGTGTCTCGCCGAGATTGATTCCTCGAACGCTTTCTTCGAGAAATAAAGATTCAATCTCGCCGGTCTCATTGGTAATTGCGGAAATACAAAATCCGAAGATTTTACCGGCATCCTCCACAATCTGAATCAGCATATTATCAGGTATGATAGTATCAAATGATACTATCCGCTGTTCAAAGGTAAAGGTTTTATAGAAATCTTTGAAGTGGGGGGAGTCGCTAAGGTGGATCTCATTGAGCTTTTGCCACAGCGGTTTTAAGAGATATAAGTCATTCTTTGTTATTGTTTTTATGGAATAACTCATAAAATAAGTTCTCCTTCGGCAG
>JAKPKU010000174.1 GCA_029553545.1 Candidatus Cloacimonadota bacterium | reverse complement strand
ATAATAATATTTTTCATTGGTTTGACTGGTAGCCCATCATCGTCTTTGAGACCTTCAGCAATCTGATCCATAATAAATATTTGTGTGCTAAAGGCAAAGTTCTTCCACCCTGCTGCAAGCTTGATATTTTGTTTTGGTTTTACGCCTACTTTGTAGTGTAAACGTGTTGTATCAGCATATGCTTCAAAGGTGTTTTCTTCAATATTTTTCTTTTGACCATCTCTGTATCTGTCGCATTTATAATCAAGGGATAATTCGCCAAATGGTATTTCAAGAGAGAAAATCAACTTAAAGTCTTTATTAATATAGGTTGTTGCCAAGGCAAGATTACCAGGAATATTTATTTTCAGATCATCGCTGAGATAGACCGTTCTATTGGTATAAGCAATCTGAGAAGGCTTTAACAGCTCAACGTCAAACATTTCCTCATCATCATCTGTGTCTGGTATTCCATCTTCACCATCTTTTTCATAACTCATTTTCAAGGCGCCTAATGTGTGCTGAACAATGTATAAATCTCCATTAAGCTTAGTGCTCATGGGCGCATTAAAAACAAGGTCAAAATAAAACTTTGGGCTTACATGCCATGATATAGCGTAGTTTGAACTTATTAAATTATTATTAAAATCGACTCTAATCGTGTCGTTCATCGTATTTCGATACACAACATTTGGGTCGTCAAATGCCACATTTATATCTGTATCGCCACCATATTGCCTAATAAACCCGCCTATCTTGGCATCAAGCCCGCTTTCGATCGTAAGACGATTGACATTTAACCCCGCTCCAATAGATACCTTTTCATTGAGTGATTTGCCCCAAGAGATATTTGCTGTTTGCATACTAAAAACGCTGTTTGCAAGAAGTTCTATGCTCAATGGTAGCACTGTCTTTTCTGTGTATTCTGATTCTTGCCCTACGTCTTTTAAAACAGAATCTTCTACGACAAATTCAATGCTATTGCCCAAAAAATTCATATCAAGATAGAATGGACGATACCATGTGAAGCCAATATTTCCCATTGCAAGCCCAGTATGGGTAACAGATACATTGTTTAATAAACCGCTTTGCCCGACATTCATCTCAAGCTTTGGGTATATCTTTTCAATATTTGGTGATTCTGTGTCTTCTATCGCAGAGTCTACTGCATCATTTACAGCATCTTTTAAAAAGCTTGATAGGTTAAAACTAAAGCCTGGCGCTGCGTCAATTGCTATCATTGATTTATCCATAAATCCTAAAGCCGCTGGATTTAAAACATTCATGGATGGGTCAACAACCACTGACGATACGGAATTTCCAAAGTTTCTACTTCTTGCAGTTAAACCTGATAAAAATGAATTGTAGAAGTATAGATTTAGTTGGTGTTTACCTCCATTGAATTTGGTAATTTGATTATCAGAAAACAATAAAGATAAGCATAAGGCAATGATTACGAGTATTACATATCTTTTCATATACACCTCCAATATACTTAATAGCAAAGATTAAACCATTTGTTATCTATTTTGTCAATATAAATATTTGCTTTTTTAATATTTGTCAATAATCACCTTATAAGAAAGCACGACAAATCACCTCTAAACCCACTCGTAGTAGGCATTTGATGATTTAAGGGTAATCGTTTTCATAAAGCCCCATTTTGTCTTGCCTATATAGAGAAGGTACTGTTTTTTAATCATGAATCTTCTTTATTCTCGATAATGAGAGCTTTGAATTAGAAAGCAGACAATAAATATAGTAAAAATATTACTTGACAATAATATAGGGTATCATAGAATGGCATTAATTA
>JAKPKU010000148.1 GCA_029553545.1 Candidatus Cloacimonadota bacterium | reverse complement strand
GGCAGATGTGGAGTGGTTTGTCGAAGAAGTGGTTATCAACGGTAATGATACTATGAAGGAAAGCCGTGAAAAGTTTTATCATGATGTGTTGAAATATAAACGAGACAAGTCAGCTGCTGAAAATGTGTATGAATATGTGTGTAAAGAGATGTTTTAAATGGTCCTCGCTACGCTGCGGGTGAGGAACCGAACATTTTTAACAACACACTGCAACTCACTTCAACGCACTTTTCCGAACATATTAACAACATACTACAACACACTGGAACACACTTTCTTTTTTAAACAACGCACTGCAACACACTATAACACACGAAGATTTAAAGTTTTAGACAATGGCTGCAATACACGAACAGTTCCATATCCACCAAACACGACTATACATTTCTTTTTTAAACAACACACGACAACTCACTATAACACACTTGGGGTTTAAGGCTTTAGACATACGAATGCAATAGACACACTGTTCCATGATAAACAGATCTGGACAATCAATTCTTTATTTAACAACACACTACAACTCACTGTAACACACTTCTAAGATTCAAGGTTTTAAACAGACACAAACAATAGACACACTGTTTCATGTACTACAAATGCAAACCATACATTTTTTTTTGAACAACACACCTTTTGGTCTTCACTTCGTGAAAGGTTTTTTTTAAAGGAAGATGCAATAAATTGCTTCCCTGCACAACTAAGGATAGTTGTGGTTACGTTTAAAAAAAATGCCATTTTTTTTACATAACCCGCAGCGAAGCACGATACTTCGTCGCTGCTGACGAGCAAAGCTCGCCCCTACGTTATTTAAGGTACATTGCTTCGCAATGGTTAGGTAAAAGTCCAGTTGATTTTTGTATGAGAGAGAAATGGATGGGATAATATGATTAAAGAGTATGTATATGATTTAGAGAGAGATGAGATATGTGAAGAGAGGGATGAGATAGATATCCTTGATTACATGACTCCTATATTTTATGATATAAGGGAGTTTCATGAGTATCATAAGAAGTTTGCTGAGGAAGTGGTGCGATTGGGGGTCACGAATAATGGAAGAATGCTTGGATACTGTTATCTCGGGATGAAGGAAGGTAGTTTTAGAATGCCATATTCTTCTCCATTTTCTCTAATATATCTGAGAGATGGATATAAAGTGAATGATGCGCTACACTTTATTGAAGGGCTGAAAAGGTTTGCTGAAAAAAGAGACATAAAAAAGATAAATGTAACATTAGCTCCTGATATTTATGGGAGAGAATTGGTCTCTGTGTTGGCTGCATCGCTTTTTAGCCAGGGCTTTAGTATTAAAATAAATAATTTGAATAACTACTATGATTTGTCTAATTTCGTAAGTGTTGAAGAGCATATAAATAAATCAGTTCATAAAATCCAAAAGAAATTTAAAAGAGCAGTCAAGAGAAATTTCGTTTTCGAAGAATTGAACTTAGATGAATTTGAGACAGCCTATGATGTGATCAAGATAAACCGTGAGCAAATGGGGTACCCCTTAAAGATATCAAAGGCTCAAATGAATGACTTGATAAAGATGGATAGCCTTACTGTTAGGGCTTTTATTGTTAAAAAAGAAGAAATAGCAATAGCGGCAGCGATTATTTTTGATATGACTAATGATATTAGCCAAGTAGTGTATTGGGGTGATATCCCTGAATATCGTAATGAGAGAGTGATGGACTTTATGCCAATTAAGATATTTGAGGCTTATAAGAAATTAGGTAAAAGGTATCTTGATATTGGTCCATCGAGTGAAGATGGAATAATAAACGCAGGGCTGGCTGAATTTAAACAGGCTTTGGGATGTAGCACAAACTGCAAGCTGAGTTTTGAATATATAGCTGATTAGGTGGCTTGAAACAAATAGTAATACTAATAAGTGAGGTGAAAATGTTCTATATAGAGGTAAACGAAGATATAAGATTAAAATTACTACAAGGCAATGACAAATATGAGTTCTTTGCATTAATAGAAAAAAATAGAAGCTATTTAGAAAAAACAATGCCACGAATTAATGAGAATAGAAGCATTGAAGATACAGAAAAAGTAATAAAACTATTTCTAAAACAATTGGCTGAAAATAATGGCTTCAGAGCAGGAATAATCTATAGAGGAAAATTGGCTGGGATTATTGGACTGAAATACATAGATTGGCTGAATAAAAAGACGGAAATAATGTATTGGATAGATAAAGATCATTCAGGTAAAGGGATCTCAACAGCATGCACAAAGGCAATCATCAAAATAGTCTTCGAAGAACTGCAATTAAATAAAGCAATAGTGAAAATCAACCCTAATAACCTGCCCTCCATAAGAATAGCTGAAAAATGCGGGTTTGTGCTGGAAGGTGTACTCAAAGAAGAAGAGATACTGCTGGATGGCTATGGAGATTTGAATGTGTATGGATTGATAAATAAATAGTAACCTTTGGTCCTCGCTACGAAGTGAGGACCATAAATGCGAATGACCATAAATGCGAAAACCAAAAAAGATTGGAATAAAGATGAAAGATATAAGCAATGATTTGATAACAGTGATGAATGACAGAAGGGTTTGGTTTGACAGAACCATCGCAAAGGCTGAGGCATATTTTACAAAAAAGAGGTATGAATTGGCTGCTGTTTATTTGGAGATAGCGGCGACATATGCAAGTTTTTATCATTTGGGCTTATTTGTCTCTGATAGAATTGAAAGTATGGCGGCGGAGATTTCTTCTCTTTGCATCAATAAGGAAAGTAAAGGCGTACCAAAAGATAAAGTAGAAAGAGTCTTACATGTGATTTCTATGGTTTTTTATCCTTATGGAGGCCATTCCAAATTGATGCAAAATTGGATTTCGTATGATAAGGCAGGCAGAAGTGATATTATATTAACTGAACAAAAGCAAGGAGAAGTGCCTGATATTGCCTTTGACTTTTATTATGAAAGAGGCTCTAAGGTCATCTTTTTAAAAGATAGAGATGAAGATATTTTGACCAGGGCGCAGCGCTTATACGACCTGTCTGTAGATTATGATGTGGTTGTTTTTCATATAAATCCCAGTGATATTATCCCGTTAATTGCATTTTCGGGGACTGACAAGTCTGTTATTTTTATGAACCAGGCTGACCATAGATTTTGGGTAGGAAGAAATGCCTCAAATATTGTTGTGAACTTTAGAAAAATAGGAAATGATTTATCTATTAAAAGGCGTATGATAAGTGAAGATAATTTGTTTTTATTGCCAATACCGCTTGCAAGAGTTTTGAAAATAAGCAAAAAAGAAGCGCGAAATAGACTAAATATCGATGAAAAGTCTATAATGATATTTTCTGTAGCATCCTCTTATAAATATAACCCCAACGGAGATGATGGAATACATAGAATATTATTGCCCATTGTCGAAAAACATAGAAACGTGAAAGTGATAGTTGTGGGACCTGACATTTCAGAGCCATATTGGAATGACGTATACAATCAAACAGATGGGAGAGTGGAAGCTGTTGGGTTGAAAGGAGACATTGAGTGGTATTATGCCGCTGCTGATCTATACTTGGATTCATATCCCGTCGGATCTATTACTTCATTGCTTGATGCAGGGAAATACAAACTACCCATCTTTACTTTAATAAAAAACAAGTCATTGATGGATGTAGATGAAATATCTCTTGAAAGCATTGATTTTTCTTCAAGCTCTTTTGATGAAATAATAGGGAAACTGAGCTATTATATCTCTCACGAAAAAGAACGTGTCGAGCTCGGAGAAGAATGCTATAAAATGATAAGTAAATATCATATGGGTGAAAATTGGATTAGTAGCCTTGAACAACTTTACCAAAAAGCACTCTCGAAAGAAAAAATTAAAGAGACAGATTCTGATGGTTCGAATAGTAATTATGACAAGAATGATGCAAGCTTGGTTTTTTTATATGCAAAAGGTAGAACAAGAAAGCATGAGTATTATTCATGTGCGAAAAAGTTAAAAAGAGCATTACCATTTTGGGATAATTTGAGAAACAATTTATGCATAATAATCAGTGCTTTTAATAATCGTGATATTCTTTATTTGATTATGCCTCATACAATAGATTTTGTAAAGAAACAAAAAGCACATTATTTCGCAAAAGTTAAGCGAGGTATTACGCCGCTGTGATGACCAAATAAGAAAGAAGATAGGAATTGTTATGGATACAAAGAGAAAGGTGCAGTTTCTTAGGTTCAGCCAACTGGGGGATGAACGCGGGAGGCTTGTGGTTGTGGAAGGTGGGAAGGACATACCATTTGATATCGCAAGAGTTTTCTATATCTATGGAACAACACCTAACACTGTAAGAGGTGAGCACGCAAACAGAGAAAGTGAGTTTGTCTTAATTAATGTGAGTGGCGAATCAAAGGTAAAAGTTGACTATGGTGATAGTACTGAGATATTTGAATTGGTTGAGCCGCATACAGGACTGTATATCCCAAAAATGGTCTGGAAAGATATGTATGACTTTTCGAGCGATTCCGTACTATTAGTCCTATCAAATATAAAGTACGACCCCAATGAATATATAAAAGACTATGAGGAATTTTTAAGATGTGTGAAAGCCTGAAACTATTTTTGTTTAACAACACACTACAACTCACTTCATTTTTTTAAACAACACACTACAACACACGATAACACACTTTTAAAATACAAGGCTTTTGACAGACACAAACAATAGATAAACTGTTCCATGTACTACAAACACAGATTATACACTTCTTTTTTAAACAACACACCTTTTGGTCCTCGCGAGCCTAATGTAGGGGCGAGCTTTGCTCGTCAGTCCCGCAGCGAAGCGATGACCAATGTAATGAAAGGATTGATTTGAATGAATGATTTAACGAAAAGGGTTTGGATAGAGCTAATAAGAAGGGCAAAAAAGCATTACTTTAAGCATAAATTGTATATTAGAGAATACCTTTTAATAAAACAACAGCCGAAATTGCATGAAAAAGCTCTGATAGAACTTAGAGAAAAAATTAAAAGAGGGGAGAAGGTTAAGGTAGCCTTTTTTGCTATTTATTCCTCGATATGGAAGCTTGATGACATATATAACTTTTTATTAAAGGATGCGAGATTTGAGCCTATAATAATTGTCTGTCCTATCCAGTATTATGGTAGAGAAAACATGCTCAATGAGCTGGGTAAAGCATATAATATGTTTAAAACTAAGGGCTTTAAGGTTATAAAGACATATGACGAAGAGAAGGACTCATATCTTGATATAAGAAAAGAGATTAATCCAGATCTTATTTTTTATACCAGTCCGTATAAGGAAACATACTATAAGGATTACTTTATTACTGAATTTAAAGATAAATTGACCTGCTATGTACCATATGGTTTCAATGCCGCTGCACTGAATGAAACTAATTATAATAATATTTTCTCGCAGATAGTGTGGAAGTTTTTTCTTGAAACAGAGATGCATCTGGAGATGTCGAAAGAATTTGCCAGGAATAAGAGCGTCAATACTGTTGTTACTGGATATCCTGGAGTGGATGGATTTGAGTATGGGAGCAGGAACGATGTGTATGAGTGGAAGGTAAAAGACTCCCGCATTAAGAGAATAATCTGGGCACCACATCATACTATAAACAATGATATAAAACTCACATATTCAAATTTCTTAAGCTATTATGGGTTCATATTGGAGATTGCTGAAAAGTATAAAGATAAAATCCAGATCTGCTTTAAGCCACATCCATTTTTGATAGTAAAATTGTATAAGCACGATGAATGGGGTAAAGAAAAGACAGATGAATATTATGATAAATGGAAAAATGGTGAAAATACTCAGTTAAATACAGATGATTATATTGACTTATTTAATTCGTCTGATGCGATAATACATGATAGCGGATCTTTTACCACTGAATACCTACACTGTGGCAAACCTTGCCAATATATCATGAAAGATACAACAAAGGCTGAGTTTAATAGATTCGGTCTGATGGCTTTAGATCAGTATTATCAAGCTTGGGAAAAGGCAGATGTGGAGTGGTTTGTCGAAGAAGTGGTTATCAACGGTAATGATACTATGAAGGAAAGCCGTGAAAAGTTTTATCATGATGTGTTGAAATATAAACGAGACAAGTCAGCTGCTGAAAATGTGTATGAATATGTGTG
>JAKPKU010000141.1 GCA_029553545.1 Candidatus Cloacimonadota bacterium | reverse complement strand
TGCAGCATCTTCAGATTAAAAACGATGTGCAATTCCTGACAGGGAGAGAGGTCTAATTACTGTTTTTAAAATGGATGCGAACACACATCAGGTATTACAAACATATAATACCTTTGTTTATAACATCCCAGGGGTACCCTGTAATATGCAAATAGTTATTGATGAAAGGACAGGGAACAGAGTTGCATTTTACAATATTAAAGTCAGATTTCAGGAAGGAACGAATCATTTGATAATTACTACCGATGATCTGTATGAGAGCGTAGTGGAGGTTAATTTTGAAGACTAAATGGATTGTACTCATAATTACCTGTGTGTTCTTGAATATTTTATCTGCAACTGATGTCAGACAAAGAAATACGGAAAATACTCAGAATATTCTTAAGTAAGGGGGTTATACTCTTACTATTTTGTAAATTTCTAAATCAAATGTCTCAAAGCTAAAGTATTTAAATAATACTTTAGCTTTTTAGACAAATAATTTATGCTATGCTTTCTTTACTTTCATCGATCTCTTTAAAGACATAAACGGGTGAATTTTCACCGAGTATGACTTCTTTGGAGATGAGACATTCTTTAACATTGCCAAGTTCTGGTATTTCATACATGATATCGAGCATCTTATTTTCCATAATAGCTCTTAATCCTCTGGCACCTGTTTTTTGTTTTAAAGCAATATTAGCAATCTCTTTAAGGGCGTCTGGTGTGAAATCAAGTTCGACTCCATCAATAGAGAATAGTTTTTTATATTGTTTGCATAAAGAGTTCTTTGGCTTGGAAAGAATCTCAATAAGTGCATTTTCGCTGAGTTCATCAAGGGCTGCATAGACAGGTACACGACCAACAAGCTCAGGAATAAGCCCATATTTTGTTAAATCTGCAGGGATAACATGTTCAAAAATTGTTTCATTATTTAGTATTTGCCCATCTTTTTCTACTGATTCGAAGCCAACAACTTTTTTATTCAATCTTCTTTCAATAATTTTTTCTAAGCCATTAAAAGCTCCACCTACAATAAAGAGAATATTTGTAGTATCCATCTCAATAAAGTCTTGCTGAGGGTGTTTTCTACCACCTTTAGGAGGTACATTTACCTTTGTGCCCTCAAGTATTTTCAAGAGTGCCTGTTGTACACCTTCGCCAGATACATCTCGGGTTATTGAAGGGGTTTCAGACTTTCTTGCGATCTTGTCTATTTCATCGACATAGACGATACCTTTTTCAGCTTTTGCTACATCATATTGAGCATTTTGCAATAGCCTTACAAGAATATTTTCAACGTCTTCGCCGACATAACCTGCTTCAGTCAAGGTTGTTGCATCAGCAATAGCAAACGGAACTTTGAGCATCTTTGCGAGAGTCTGAGCTATTAGTGTTTTTCCTGAACCAGTAGGTCCGAGCATCAGAATATTACTCTTCTCTAACTCAACGTCATTGTTATCTGTATTATTTTGCTTAAATATTCTTTTGTAATGGTTATAGACAGACACAGCGATCACTTGTTTTGCCCTATTCTGTTCAATAACATATTGATCGAGGTATTCCTTTATATCTCTGGGGGTTGGTAGCTTTGCTAAGCCATCCAACATTGATTCTTTTTCTCTTTTATCTGCTTCAATAATTGAATAGCACATTGTGACACAATCGTCACAGATATTGCCTGCAATACCTTTAATCATGTGCTTTGTTTCATTTTCTGGCCGTCCGCAGAAAGAGCAATGCAGCATATTATATTTATTCATTGGACTCCTCCATTATCATTTCTTCTTACTAATAACTTCGTCTATAATTCCGTATTCTTTAGCTTCTTCTGCACTCATAAAGAAATTTCTATCAGTATCTCTAATAATTGATTCAATATCTTTATTGGTATGTTTTTGAAGGAGAGAGTTCATTTTTTCTCTTAAATAGAGTATTTCTTTTGCCTGAATCTCAATATCTGATGCTTGCCCTTGAGCCCCACCTAATGGTTGGTGTATCATCACTCTGCTATTTGGCAAGGCAAATCTTTTACCTTCAGCACCTGCAGCAAGTAACCACGCAGCCATACTTGCAGCCATACCCATACATATTGTGCTAACATTGCATTTAATATATTGCATAGTGTCATATATTGCAAGCCCCGCAGTAATAGATCCTCCAGGACTATTTATATACATAAAAATATCTTTTTCTGGGTTCTCTCCTTCCAAGTGCAAAAGCTGTGCAACAACGACATTTGCCACATTGTCGTCAATTGGAGTTCCTAAAAAGATAATTCTATCATTTAATAATCTTGAATAAATATCATAAGCGCGCTCAGAACGACCTGTTTGTTCAACTACTATAGGTACGTATGGCATATATTTCTCCTTTTCTTCTCGTGAATCATCAACAGAAATAAATCTGCTACTATATAATATAATATGGGTAGCTTAATTAGCAAATTCTATTTTTATAAGCCACCCATAATTTATATTACCCTGATTTTGATTTATTAGTTTACTATTCCCCTTCAGGTTCATCTACCACTGGTTGTTCGATTATTGGTTCAACAATTTTCATTGTACTTTTGATCATATTGATTACTTTTTTGTGAATAACTTGATCAACAAAGTTATCACTATCTATAAAAGTTTTAAAGTTTTCTTTGTATTCTTCTAAAGTTTGATTTTGATCTTTTATTAAATCTTTGATATAATCATCTTTATCTTCATCAGTAATTTGGAGTTCTTTTACCTTTTTAATTTTTTCTACTACCAAGTCAAAAATGGTTTGGTTCTCTGAAAACATCTTACCAAATTTTAAAAGTGTGTCTTCGTCAATATCATCGACTCTTGCTTGATAGCTTCTTTCAAGCATATAACGTCCATTATTGATAAAATAAGCATCTGGTATTTCAAGAGGGTTGAGCTTTGCAACTGCATCAACAATAGATCTATTGAGCTCATTTTCAACAACTCTATCGCTTTCTTGCTTGAAAATCTCCATCATTTTTGCTTTCATATCTTCGACAGATTCATAATCGTTAGCTTTAGCAAAATCATCATTGAGCTCGGGTAGTTTTTTTCTAAAAGCATCAACTACTTTAAACTTATACATTGTAGCAATTTCATCTATCTCAAACTCTCCCTCGATATTATCATTGATCTTTTTGCCTATAACCTGATTAGTGATGTCAGCTAAGTTTTCTGAATTCTTTGCTGTAATGACAACTTTATTATTTTCTTGAAATTCTTCTGGTGCTTGATCTAATTCAAGAAATTCTAAAGTTATTTCATCACCCTCAATTACTGTTGAGTTCTCATCAAAAGGTATTTTCTCAGCATTTGACTCTAAGAGCTGATTAATTGAGTTATCTATTTGCTTATCAAAGTCATAAACTGGTTCTTTATAAGGTACTTCGATATCTTTATAAATAGGTTCAAAATCATCTGGAAAAACATGGAATTGAAATGTAAAAATAGCATCTTGACCTGTGTCCCAACGAGCTTCTTTAAATTCAGCAGCAGTAATAGGTTGAGCCTCAGAATCCTTAATTGCCTCTTTATAATATTGTTCAGCAAAACTATCAAAATATTCTTCTTTGATATATTGTGAATAATGAGTCTCGATATAAGAATTGGGTACTTTACCTTTTCTAAAGCCTGGTATTTCAAGTCTATTTTTAACTTTATTAAACACTTTTTGATAATTCTTGTTTGCAACTTCAAGCTCTACTGTTGCTATTAATTCGCAAGTATTTGAATTTACTTTTTTAATCTCTGTTTTCATGTTTTCCTCTTTTGCAGTTTTCTTTTCACTGTATATTAAAATGGTACGAAAGAGGGGACTTGAACCCCTAAGGCCTATGGCCACTGGATCCTAAGTCCAGCGCGTCTGCCAATTCCGCCACTTTCGCACTTTAAGCAAATTATTAAAGTATATATTTTTTGTCAAGCATGATTTTAATATATTTGTTTTTTTTATAAAAAGCCTAATATATTAGTGCTCAGCAGATTTACTTGCCATTATAATTTTTCTTTTTTAGAGATTGACTAACCGTAAATCTGTTGCTTGATAGCCTTTTTCACCCCTTTTAGTCACTGTAAACTCAAAGATAGTCTCTCTATTTGGCAAATTATGGATGTCGATAACTTCTGACATTTGAGATTCATGAACAAAAGCTGTTTCATAAGGTGAGTCAGCTTTTCGTGTATCTGTAACCCATAAACCGCCATTAATACTACTTAAATATCTCATAAAACCATAGCCTTTTTCAATAAACCAATTATAACAAATACCACGAACTCGACTGCCCTCTAATCCCCAAGGCTTGGATGACTCACTTTCTGTTGTTAATAAATCTGGAACAAGATAACCAGATGTATATACGTCAGCCTCTTTTTTTAAAGAGCCAGAGACGTTTTTAAAGCCTAATGCCTCAACGCGGCAGCCTTTGTTTTGAAGTGCTTTGACAACTTGCACAAAGTCGCCATCACCAGTTGCAAGCAATACATAGTCAAGCCTATCTGATTGGAGTAATGCATCTACAGCCATATCTAAATCAGCGTTTGACTTGCCATATTTATTGTTTGCTTCGTCATAGTACCATTTTACTTTTTTAACAATTACTTTAAATCCAAAGTCACGTAGAATTGAGTGAAAATTAGATGATTTGACCTTGTAATCATAGTCTTCTTCTGCCTTTTTTTCATCATATGCGACATATGCGTTCAATCTCATTGCAACGCCATGATTGCGGCAAGCAAACTCTCTTAATACATCATAGTGCATGCCAAACCCGCCATTTTGTGCTATATTCGAGACGTCTACATACACTCCTACTTTTTGGTGTCCATTTCTTTCCATAAGAACTTCCTTTTTTAATAAGTCTTTAAGTCTTTTCTTTTTTGTCAAACATTTTTTTTAATGCAAACTGTTGATAATTCTTTGTGATAGGTTTATTCTCAACCCCATACTGCGATGGATATACTAAAACAAAGCTATTTTTCATAAAGTATTTATTCAAATATTTCGATATTCTTGGCATTTCAATATCATAAGAAATATTGCCCATTCGGCTCATAAAGATAAATAAGCCGTCATTTTCTTGAACTTTGGAAGAGACAATCAAAAAATCTTCCCAATTTGAGAAAGGAATAGCCTCTATTTCAATGCTATTGTCTTTTTTAAGTTCATTAATTCTTCTTTGCGTAAGATCATCAGCAAATACAACAAGCTTAATGCCATTGTTGGTTGATAAGTTCAAGAGTCTATCTATTACAGATGTAAAACCAAGCTCTTTTTCGGCATTCTCTGGGAATACACATACCAGCCTTTTGATAGTATTAAACGGCTGACTCGGATGATAGATGAAAATATTTGTATTACATTTTGATAAAACACCCTCTGTAATATTACCTAAAAAAGTATCTGTTAAGCCTTTCTTATGATGCAGTCCTATTACCAAATCGCTTATCTTCTGTTCTAATACTACATTATAAATACCATTTGCAACATTAAAATCATAACGTAATAGCTCTTTAACTTCTTGCCCTGCACCTGCAACAAACATAGAAGCTTTGTTTAGCAATGCCTTTGCTTGTGACTCAAGTGCTGTATCTTGCTCATATGTCATCAGTATTCTCAATGCATATAATCTACTATGTGGTGAATTATCTTTTATGGATAAACCTACGTTTAACAATTCTTCAACGTTCTCTTCTAAGCTAATAGGAATTAAGATTCTTGAGCTATTCTGTGCTGAATCATCGTCTTCTTTTTCTTTATTTTGCAGAGAAATATTATAAGCCCCTTTTTGTGCTGAAATAGAAGCAATAATACAAGTAAAAAGTATCATTAAAATTGCACCATCAAGTATTCTCTCATTCAATAACCTTATTGGCTCGCCAGCCTCTGTAATGCCTATGATAATGTCATAGCCTTTTAAAACAGCAGCCAAAGTTGCAGCAGCTCTTGCATTGCTCAACCCGAAGATTACACGCCTCTGATCTGCAGACAACTTAAAAGTCTTTTGTGTAAACAGTGCAGCTAAATACTTAGAAACTGATGCTATCAATATCATTGTAATAGCTATTGTAATTGTTAGCCAATCAGTAAATATTGCCTTAAAGTCAATTAACATACCTACACCAATCAAGAAGAAAGGAATAAAAAGAGCGCTTCCGATAAACTCGATTCTATTCATTAAAGGTGATTTACGTGGTATTAATTGATTGACAGCAAGTCCTGCTAAAAAGGCACCTATAATAGCTTCAAAGCCTGTTATCTCCGCAAAAAAAGCAGATAGAAAGACTATCGCTAATACAAAAATATACTGTGACACATTGTCATTAACATTTTTTAGATACTTTCTCGAAATATAGGGAATAAAAAGCGTTATTACTACGCCCATAACAATCATATTGATTACTAATTGCGTCCAAAAATTTATACTAATACCAGACTTGGACATTCCTACTACTATCGATAGAACCAGAAGCGCCAATATATCAGTGATCAAAGTCCCGCCAATTGCTATTGTCACTGCTTTATCTTTTGAGACGCCATACTTTGTGATAATTGGGTAAGCTACTAAAGTGTGTGAAGCAAATAAGCTGGCTATTAAAATCACTGAAATAGGCGGGTATTTAAAAACATATAAAAACACAAAAAAGCCTAAGAGCATAGGTATAGCGAAAGTATATGTGCCAAAAATCATACTCTTATGACTGCTTCTCTTAAAATCAGCAAGATCAATTTCAAGCCCAGCTGTAAACATAATATAAAGAAGCCCTACTGTTCCAAATAACTCTATACTGGAATCTCTTAAGAGTAAATTGAGTCCATGAGGTCCAATTATTGCTCCTGCAACAATCAAACCTACTATATGAGGTACTTTTATTTTTTTGAAAATATAAGGAGTTATTAGAATTACAAAAAGTATTATTGAGAAGATTAAAACAGGATTAGTTAATGGAAATAGATTTGTAAAAGAGTTATCAAGCATTTTCTTATTTAAAACATATTAATCTTCATGTTTGCAATGCCGTAGTTACCACATGATAAATAGTAGTATTCATTATAGTACTTAATATCGTTTATAAAGTAATTCAGTTCTGTACTTGAAACATGGTTTATATTATACTGCGATGATATCGTATAGCAGGAGAGTTTTTTATTGTTATAGGCAACCAAAAGAGTGCCATCTTGAAAATAAAAAGTAGAGGGGATCAGATTAAATGCATATGTTGCAATCCGTCCAATTGAATAAGGATTAGAAATATTATAAAAATACAAGTTACCATTTGTCATAACAATGAGTCTATCACCAATAAACTGAAATTGTTTAAAATCATAGAGTATTTCTGTGCTGGCTAAATGTGGGTTCGAGGGGTTTGATATATCATAAATATCAAGTGCACTGGTAGAAGCTAAGTACAAAAATGGATACTTCAAGTGAACTTTTTTGTATTGTCGGTCATTAACAGAGCTCACGCCACTTAACTCAAAGATTTGACCACTGCCAATTATTTCATAAACCTTCCAAAAGTTATCGCCACAAACTGCCAATAAATCACCAAAATAATTACCTTCATCAATGCTAACACTTTTTGCATAGACGTCTCTTTTAAAACTCTGGATTTCAACAGTGTATGGGAAAGAGGTATTGAAAGAATATAAGCCTGAAGTACCCATTGCAGCGTATAATACATTTCTTGAATCACGATCCATCTCATAAATATGACTGTAAACTTGAGATTGTAAATCAACTGTTGATATCGAATTAAAGCTCCACGGCACCATAATATCAAAAACTGTCAAACGTGCATTGCCGTCTGCAACAAATAAATAAGGGTAAGTTAGATGTGAAGAAAGGGCATTGCTATACACAGGTGCATTATGCACAAATTCAAAACAATCAATATCATCAGGATAAATATCATCGCCTATAAAATCACTAAGTTTACACGAAAGAATCAATAAGCTAATGAGTAGCAAAGTTAAAAGCTTGATTCTCATATTTTACACTCCTTTATTTGTATAACCCTTGATAAGCAGCTGCCTAAAAAGTGGAGAAAAAGCACCATTTGGATTACTTATCAAATAATCAGTAATATGACTTCTTCTCACTCCCTGTTCTTCCTCTAAACGTACTAATTCAAGCTTTGCAAAATCAGTATATACTTCATTTGTAAAGCCTCCTGCATATATTGTCTTTGCCTCACTTATTTGAAAATCATCCAATAACCACTCTGCAAGTAAAAGCTTTAACTCGTCATTTTGATAATCACTTGTTAAAACTCTTAGCTCCTCAATTGCCTGGGCATCTTGGTATATTTGCTTTAATCTATAAGCTTTTAAAAAGCTTTGCTTTTTATCCTTTGCTAAGCTATTTACAAATACTGACAAAAACAGCATATCATTGGTAGCGCTATCGCCAGGCGAATTGATAATAAACTCTGTCATTAATGAGTCTGCCTTATCATCATTTTGCATCAAATGTAATTCATACCTATAGTATAGGCTTTTTGAGATGATTGGCGAGCCATACTCTTCATTTTGAACTGTTTGATTTAATAAATTTTCTGATTCTTTATAATACTCTTTCATAGTCAAATAGTGGACTTTTTGAAAGGATATATTCTTTTTATCGTTGGTATTAAAGATAAACTTCTCAGCTTCATCATAGGCTTCGAGTACTTTTTCTTTTTTCACATTTTCTATTATTAGCATATTAGCATACAATAATCTTGCCTCAAAATGTACTTTTGTTCTAAACTTTAGCTGATTGTTTGATAATTCTTTTGTTTGAATGATCTGATTTACATAGCTTTTTGCATGATCATAATCTTTTTTATTATAATAAACAAGGGCGATTTTATACTGAATCTCGGCAAGTTGCACAGGATTATTATTTAGTTTCTCAGTAATCATCTCATAAGCTTGCAATGCCACTTGATAAAACGCTTTTGCATACAAATCATCAGCAAACTTGATAAACTTGTCTATACTCAAAGAGTTATACACATTTATAGCATCATCATATCGTGCTAACTCTACCAAACTCAAAGCTAATAACTCTCTTACTTCTTCTATATTACTTGAGGCGCAGTATTTCTCTATTAAAGATATTAGTGTTGAGTCTTTTTCAATTATTTCTTTAAATCTTGAGTTTGTAATATATAAAAAAGGCTTATTTTGCTCCAAATTTACAACATATTCCTTGATCGCAGATTTATAATCCATCAGTTGGAAATAATCATTCGCTATTTCATAAGCATAGAGCTTCCCATTATTTGATATTTTTCTGGCACTTAAATAATATTTCAATGCGAGCTCATGCAGTTGATTCTGTTCAAAGACAATTGCTACAAACTGGTAATTATTAACCAGATTAGGATTATCTTTAATATAAGAATCGGCAAGAGCTTCTGCCTCTTCTATTCTATTATTCTTACATAAAAGTGTTATCTTGCTTTGAGTATAAAACACTTTTGACACGACAGCTTTTTTACTTTCAATTAGATTGTCTGCTTTATCAAATTCAGATAAGCGAAAATGGCTTTGATATAGCCTTTGTACAATAATCTGATCATTGGGGTATTTTCTTAACAGATCTTGGTAGATCTGTTGTGCCCTTGCTAATTGATTAAGGTTCTCAAAAGACTGAGCTTGGTTGAGCATAATTGCCTTTTCGTCATACTGAGCAGACAATAAAGAAAAAGCAAATAGAAAAAGAATCAGCAATGAAGAATATTTAATTATACTGCGAATTGTGTCGTTTTTCATCATGCTACCAAGCTCATAAGTCTGGGTTAAAGTTATTTAATTGTTACTTTCTCAATAATAACAGGTTTAACAGGCTTATCATTTGCGCCTTTTTCAACGCCTTCAATCTTGTGAACAATATCCATACCTTTTGTTACTTTACCAAACACAGTATGTTTACCATTGAGCCAGCTACAGCCTTCTTTTTTTGTAACAATAAAGAATTGAGAGCCATTTGTATTAGGTCCAGAATTTGCCATACAGATTGTGCCATAATCAACTGTTGCTGTCAAGCCTTTCGCTGCTTTTAGTGGCTGAGAATTAGTCTTTTCATAGTAAAATTCATATGGTTTAGTCATAATTGGTGCAGGGCTATTTTCTTGCTGACATTGAGTAATAATAGCAATGAGCTCTTCGTCAAAAGTATCATCTTGTTGACTTCTCTGGAAAAAAGGTACTATTACATCGGTATATACTCTATAAGCATCATCAGGGTTTGCGATTTCGCCATAAATATCATCGCCATAAACATATGTCTCATCTTCAAAAGTATAACCAGGTCCGCCTGTACCGTTTCCTATCGGGCAGCCGCCTTGAATCATAAAGTCACTGATTACACGGTGAAAAGCAAGTCCATCATAGAAAGGTTTTTTCACCATTTCTCCTGTTTGAGGGTCTTTCCATTCTTTGGTGCCATTTGCAAGTCCAACAAAATTATCAACTGTTTTTGGGGCAATACTTCTATCAAGCTCAAGCTCAATACTGCCCATATTGGTTTTCATTACTACCTTTACTTTGTCGTTTTGTTTTGTTTTTTCATTTTTCCCGTCAAGCATTTTTACTCCTATTAAACATATTATTGCAATTAAAACAATATAGAGTTTTGAATATTTCATTTTTACGCCTTTCTTAATCATATTTTTTATTCTACTGTTCATTATGCACCAAAGTATCTATTTTTCATTATATCAATCATTTTGACAATTCTTTGCTCATATGTATGATGGGCTAATACTTTATTCATTGCCCTTTTAGCCATTTTTTGAGTTTGTGATTTATTAGCAAGAAAAAACTTACATAAGTCAGGTATTTCTTCTACATCTTCAAACACAGCAATGTCTTCTTTGAGATCAAATACCTCATGAAGCTGCTTTTTATAGTCAGTTAAAAGAAAGCTGTTTGTTGCAGGAACATCAAAAACTCGTTGATTAACTGCATTTTTCATTTGCAAACTTGTCATATTAAAGTTGATCAAGCTTTGATTATAAAAGTCATTCAAATTATCATAATACCATCTTTCAGAAATAGTATTAAAACTAAAAGGTAAAAGCCTTTGCCAGTTTTCATCCCCACTAATTACTGGATTAAATTCCTCAAGCTTTAATATCCCAGATAAACGATATTTTTGTGTTGATCTCCACAGTACTGCAGCATAAAAGTCCTCTTTTTGCTCAATATCTTCAAATATCTCATCATTATAGCCCAAGCTTTGCAGCGCATGATCCACATGGCGTGTTTTCAATTTAAAAAAAGCATCAGACACAGGCTCTAAAAGATTTAACAAATCTGGGCGATGGACGAATGACTTCATATTCTTATGAGTGGCATAAACCATACTCGAACCAACAAAAGACACATCATATATTTTCTCAATGGCAAGCGGCTTGAAGATGCTTGTAGAGGTTGCCAAAGGCAAGTAATCAACATGTGGATATCCTGCATCTAAAACATCTTGTATATAATCTTCATCCCAAACAAAGATTGAACAATAAGGTGATATATTTTGTGTAAAACACGACAATATTACATTGGGACTATCCACAAACCATGAAGCATAAGGTATTTCCATCTCGCTCAGCAGCTCTGTCAAGTGCCCTTCTTTATCAAAGCCAAGATGATTGATAGTTAAAATAAAGTCAGGTTTAAAGTCATTTATATCTTTCATTAGATTTCTAATAAACTCTTCATAAGCATACTGCTTTTCATCTATATGAACATAATGCACTAAATTACCCGTCTTTTGTATTGCAAATAAACATTCTTTTGTCAAAACATAAGATGAATCTATAAAGAGTATTTTTGTTTGCCCAAGGCTCGTATTTGTAAATTTTGGATATTTCCACAAATCGCTAATATTGTATATTTTTTGTTGTTTGATTCTTTTGATTATAATTCCATAATAATCCTGATGAAGACGTAAATATGGTTTAAACTCAAAAACATCTATTTCATTAAGTTGAATAGCCTTAGAAGCACTTTGTATAAAAAGATCATTCAATTGATAATCTAAGTAGCCAACAAAGAAAAAGCAATTATTAAATTGTTCTAAATCTATGTACTGCAATACATGCAAGAAGAGCTGCTTATCACATTCAACAATAAAGAATATCTTATTAGGATATTTCCTTTGTAAAGCTTCAAGGTGATAAGCTAATCCTATTCCAGTAACCAAAACATACTCTTTTTCAGTATTAAAATGCTCTGCCAATAAAGCAGCTTCTTTTATAGGTGTATATGCGCTGTGGATTTGTTGACAGTTAATTGCATCTTTACATATTTTTAAAGATGGCACCTGCTCTTTGCTGTTTTCACAAATATACTGTAGCTCATAATTCGCATTGAATGAATTAATTCTAAATAAATTCCCATTATTACTAATATATTCTTTATTCTTTTTTAACTTTGACATATTAAACTCTTTTTGTACTAATTGCCTTGATCATACTGTTAATTGTTTTAATACAACTGCAAGAATTGAAAAGATCACTGCTAATAATAAATGCCACATTTCCACTTTAACTAAATTCATAAAACCCTTTTTAATTGAAGATTACCAATATAAATACACATTACTTATTTGTAAATTAATACATTTAAAAGATATTAACAAAACCTATTAGTATCTGTCAAGATTTTTCTTTATTTCTTTGAAGTTTTCTCGATTATATAATCTACAATCTTTATTGCTGAAAATTACAGATAACATGACATCTCTTTTTTTCTGTCATAAAAACGCATTATAAATCTCCTTTACATTCCCTTTAGATTCCTATAAGATTACCTTTCATTCTCCAAGATAGCAAGGGGAATGTAAAGGAAATCACATAGGCATGTGTTTGATAAATAGTCATATACAACACAGTGTAGGAAATTAGTGAAAAGAGAGAAAAACAGACCTGCTAACAGGGATATTTGTACTTTTTTGTATCTACCAAAATAGTAAAATTTGGCAATTTCGAAGCTGTTTTTTTTGGTAGTTGTTAAATTTTACTATTCTTATTTGTAATCACTTTTTGATGTATTAAATTTTAAGAATAAAAAAAAGCCTGGTTAAAACCAGGCTTTTAAAATTATTTATTTATCTATTAATAGTATAAGTAGCGTAAATCTTCGACTTTTGCTTCATCCATTACTTTTCTATACCATTCAGAGTAATATTGGTTTTCTTTACGCACTTTATACTCTTCTGTAAGCTTTGTTTTGTCTGATTCCCAAACTTGCATGTCAGCATCAGCTTTGACATTTACTAAGCCAACAAATGCACCATTTTGGGTTTTAATAACAGAAGATGCCTTATTCAATTTAAGATCAAACAATGCTGTATTCAGCTCTTTATTCAGTCCTATTTCTGAGATTGATGAGCTTATATTAATATTATCAAAGTCGATAATCTTCCAGCCGTCGAGTTGAGCTTGTTCAAAGAATTTATCAGGAGAAATACTCTTTACAAACTCTTCAGCAAGGGCTGCAGCTTTTGCAATACGTTTTTCTTTTTCAAGTTTAAACTTAATTGCATCTGTTACATTTTCTAAATCATCTATGCGTTGCCCTTGTTTTGATGAAACTTCAGCAACAACATACGATCCGTCATATATTTTTAATGGTTTTTCAACATATCCAACGCCTTTTTTAAATGCAATTGAGATTAAATGTGGGTATCTTCCGAGCATTGGTATAGATTGTGCTGTTTTTTCAAACTCCATTGTTTCAGAAACATCTATATTAAGTGATTTTGCAGCTTTGTCTAAGCCGTCTTTTTTAGCTAATTCATATAAGTCTTCTGCTTTGTCACGAATTTCCATCTTTGTCTGTTCGCTTGGTTTAATAGGAATTAATATATGGCTTGCTTGAACTTCTGGGTCGCCATTACTATTTTTTTGTTGTCCTGTAACCTTTAAAATATGCCAGCCATTATTTGTTTGGAATGGCTTAGAAACTTCGCCGACTTTGAGTGCAAAGGCATTATCTTCAAACTCTTTTACCATTGCGCCTTTGCCAAAAAAGCCTAAATCACCGCCATTTGCAGCAGAGCCAGGATCCTGAGAATAAGATTTTGCAAGCTCAGCAAAATCATTTCCAGCTTCTATATCATTATAAATGTTATCGATTTCAATTTTTGCCTGTTCAGCATCTTCTTTACTTGGCTCAAATGGAATCTTGACATATTTATATTTTGCTGATGGCTCTTTTTTATATTCATTGTTTTTATTTGCATCATAGTAGCTTTTGATTTCTTTATCTGTTACTGTTTGTGAAGGAATAGTATTATAATCAAAGTAAATCAATTGCCCGCTAATCTTGTTATTCTTTTCTATATATTCAATTCTTGCTGAATCTGGAACAACTTTTGCCATAGACTTGATTTTCTTTTCAAGTAATTCGTATGGCAATACTTCACGCATATAGTTTTCAAGCAATGTTGCAAACTCTTCATTTGTAGTTAAAAGGTTCAGGTATTTTTGCTGATCAAAAACGCCATTTGTTTGAAGCTCGGGGTTTCTTAACAATTCAGCAGGAGGATCGTTTTTCATTTTGTTAACAACATCATTATCAGTAACTTTAATATGATACTTTTTAAATTGCTTCTGCATAATAGTTTGGCTCACATGTCTTTGCCAAAACTCATCAGAAATACGTTGGATTGTTTGCTCATCTATTTCTTGCCCTGGGTTTTGTTGAGCATATTGGGATATATACTGTCTGAGCAATCTATCATAGTCTTGAAAATATATCTTCTTACCATAGATTTTGCCTACATATGGTTTAGGTGAGAATATCCCAGAAATTCCCATAACTGCCATACCTAAAATGAATATAATTGCTATTGCAATTGTGATCCACTTCTGATTTTTTCTTAAGCCTTTTAACATTCATTTCCTCCAAAGAATAAATAACCTTATTTAAAGTTATAAAATTTTTCTTGCATAAAAAAGTCAAGAGAAAAATGATATTTTCTGATTTTTATGTCAAGTATTAGTTAATTAACTACATAATCATAAATAGTTACAGTCAATTATTGTTGTTTTCTTGATGAAAATAATCCCAGATTAATTGAGCAAATGATTTGCCTATGCCTTTTATTTGAGATAATTGCTCTATATTTGCATCTGCTATTGCATCGACTGAGCCAAAATGCTTCAATAAAGCAAGCTTCTTTTCATTGCCTATACCTTTGATATTATCAAGCTGGCTGCTAATTGTCCGTGATTCTCTCCTTTTTTTATGAAAGGTAATTGCAAAGCGATGAGCTTCATCTCTTAAAGCAATCAAAAGCCTTAAAGCAGAAGAGTTTCTTGGCAAAATAAAAGACTCTGGATGATTTGGCAAATAAACTTCTTCCACGCGTTCTGCCAAAGACATAATCTCAATGTCTGTCATTTTGTGTTCCATTAGTACTTTATTTGCGATATTGAGTTGCCCTTTACCACCATCAATCACGATTAAATCAGGTGTTAGCCATTTATCTTTATCGTCATCGCCAATGTCTTTTAAATGATTTAAATAGCGGCTCATTGTCTCTTCCATTGATGCATAATCGTCTTGCCCATCGACAGTCTTAATAATGAAATGCTTGTACTGCTTTTTTAATGGTTTCCCATTTTCAAAGAACACTAAAGATGACACGGTATCTGTACCTTGAATTGTGGAAATATCCAAACAAACCATACGTCGTGGTAGAGTAAAAAGATTCAATTTTTCTTTTAGTTCTTGCACTGCAAATACCGTTCTGCTTGCTCTTCTAATATGGGCAAGTCTTTGATTTTCAACATAATCGAAAGCATTTTTCTCAGCAATCATAGATAGCTTTTTGAACTCACCTCTTTTGGGTATTATAATGATCTTTCCTAAAAAAGACTGGATTTCTTCAAGATTATCAGGCTCTTCTTGAATAATAATTTGATGTGGTAAATTATCTGTTTTATCTACATAATACTGGCTAAGAAATGCTGAAAACAAGCTTGCTTTACTCTCATTTTGAGTGTTTTTAAAAGAGTATATTTCCTTAGAATTAAGCTTACCACTGATGATCTTCAATACTGCGACAGCACACAAGCTTGCATCTTGATAAATAGAAATAATATCACGGTCTTTTTCATCTGAGAAATACATTATTTGTGAACTTTGTATTCTATTAATCTCTTTTATTTGGTCACGAAGAATTGCTGCTTTTTCAAAGTTCAGATCTTCTGATGCATTCAACATTTCAGCAGATAAATCTTTTATAAGATCTTGGTTTTTACCTGTTAAAAAGCTCACGATTCTCTGAATTATTACTAAATAGTCATCCTTTGAGATCTTGCCAATACAAGGCGCAGGGCACTTTTTCATTTGATAATTAATACATGCCCTTTTGAATGCAATTGTTGTTTCTGGTATAACTCGTGAGCAAGTTCTATGTGGGAATAGCCATTCAAGCGTCTTTAATGTACTGCGCAAGTAACGAACATCAGTATATGGACCGTAGTATTTAGCCCCGTCCTTTACCAAGTCTCTGGTCACAAAAATACGCGGGAAAGGCTCATTATAAGTGATTTTCAAAAAAGGGTACTTTTTGTCATCTTTAAGCAGGATATTATAATGAGGTTTGTATTTCTTTATAAGATTTGCTTCAAGAATAAATGCTTCGTTTTCATTGTTGACAATTATGTACTCAAAGTCATCAATATTTTCAACAAGTTTTTGAGTCTTTACATCATATAGCTGCGAAGCAAAATAGCTTTTTATACGGTTTTTTAGAACTAAAGCTTTGCCTACATAAATAATATTGCCTTCGCTATCTTTCATAAGATATACGCCAGGACTTTCTGGTAAAAAGTTAAGCTTTTGTATTACTTTTTCAGAAACTTTTTGCATAAACTATTAGTAACTGAGTTCCAATACTCAAGCTTAAAAACAAAGCCAGAAGCAATAAAAATAATTAACCATAATGTAATTATTGACGCCACTTTTATCAACTGTTGCATGAGACTATCGACTTGCCAATAGAGCGATAAAGATTTTATAATAGCAAAAAGCATTATTGTAATAAGGACTATTTTTAACAGATTAGTCTTTATTTTGTGAAAGCTAAGCTTCGAAAACCTCTTTTTTAGAATTACTATCATAATAATAAATTGTAAAGCTGCTGTAATAGAGGTAGCTAAAGCAAGCCCAGCATGCTTCAAGGGGAACATTAATGCGATATTTAGTAGAATATTAGTTAAACACATAATTGAGGCAATGATTAAAGGAGTTTTTGTGTCTTTTGCAGCATAAAAGACAGGTGTAATTGTTTGGTTTAAACCAAAAAAACAAAGACCGAGACTATAACAAACAAATGCCTTTACAGTCATGATTCCAGCATTAGCATCAAAGCTACCACGCTTGAACAGAAGAGCAATGAAATCATCTGCACTAGCTATCATCAGCGCTGTAATAGGCAGCATAATATACATCATAAAAAGCATAGAAAAGCGTAAAGTAGAGGATAATTCATCCCAATCTTTATTTATTAAACTCTTCGAATAAGATGGCAATGCTGCTGTACCTGCTGAAATACCAATAACGCCCAATGGTAATTGCATTAACCGATTACCAAAGCCCAAAGCAGAGATACTACCAGCAGGCAAAAAGGAGGCTATTAATGCGTCCATCACGAGGTTTATCTCTCTTACACCCATACTGAGCATAGAAGGTATAAGTCTTTTCCAAAGCATGACCATGGCGGTTGTTTTTACTCTAAATATGATCAAGAACTTATACCCTATCTTTTTCAGAAAAGGTAAATTAATAAGTGTCTGTAGCACTCCTCCAATGAACACACCAATTGCAGCAAAATAGATTAAATTCTTACTATCTTTGACGTATATTGAAGCAATCAGTACAGCAGAGACCCAGGCAATATTTAGCAAGGCGGAAGATAAGCCTGTAATGAAAAAATAATCGTGCGAATTCAAAATAGCTATCATTGTGGAAGATAAGCCAATAAAGAATAGATATGGGAAAAGTATATATGTTAATTTTATAGCTAAAGCAGAGGTCTCAGACGGTAAACCTGGATAGATTAATTTTACAATAAAAGGGGCTAATACCATCCCTAAAACAGATAAAGCTAATAGGATTATTGAAAGTACGCTTAAAAGATTGATTGCAAATAGTAACTGGTACTTCTTGCCTCTTTTTACTCCCATCTCATTGTATATTGGCACAAAAGCAGTAGAAAGTGCGCCCTCTCCAAATAATCGCCTCAATAGATTTGGAATATTGAAAGCAATATTAAAAGCATCGTTGACATATGATGTTCCAAAAAAAGCTGCCATGACTTGATCACGTACAAGCCCTAAAATTCGGCTTAAGAACACAGCAATAGACATAATGCTCGTGTTTTTAAAGAGCTTTTTCTGAACTTGATTTTCTGTCATATAGCTACAGCTTTATAAGTTGAAGTTCGGATCCAACCTGTAAAACCATTAAATAGAGATATTTGTGTCCACGCATTATCAACTTTGATGACCTTTAATATTAGCCCTTCATGCACAGTAAACAACTTTGTAAAGCTCTCTCCAGGACCGCTATAAGCATCAACTTTAGGAGATGATATTACAGCTTCTTTATTATTTTTGTAAATATAAAAACGAGATGCACTCCACCCAACAAAGATAATATTCAGAACAACTAAGCTAATTAAGAACATTTTCTTGGTATGCGTATATGACTCACTTTGCCTTAAAAACACATGTATAATAGCAATCAGAGCGATAAAGAGAATCAAACAAACCCAAGCAAGCGCATTTAATGACAATGAAAAAAACGACCGAGAAAAGAAGCTGCTAATAAAGTTCTGATTTTCGAAGTCTTGCTTGTCTAATGTAAATTTTAAAGCAAAATTCAAGTTTTTCTTAGCAAGAGCATGGGAAGAGTCGAGTACCAAAGCCTTTTTATAATATAAGATAGCAAGCCCGATTCTATTGAGTTTAAAATAACAATTACCAATATTATAGTAAATATCAGGGTTCTTCTGTATCTTCTTTTCAAGCTCGCTATAGATGCTCAATGCTTTATCAAAATCATTTGATTTATAAGCTTCTGTTGCCTGATTTAATAATTGTATATTTGTTTGAGTTGCACTTAAAAGTGAAAAGAAGAACAATGAGACTATTATCAACAAAAGTTTATGCTTCATTTTTAATAACCTTCCTTACTACAATTGTTTTGTCAAACCATCAACGATATTTTTCAAATCAAAATAATCGTTATGTATATCTACATTATCAACGCTGCTGGAGCTATACTTGTATTCTGTACATTTATTCAAAAAAGACTCTAATTTTTCAATTTGCTCTTTGTCGGATATTTTCTCTCTTAAATCAGACAAAATACTTGTTTGAGTGCTTCCTCTTGGTATTGATAATTTATCTGTCAAATACTGCAATATGCCTTTATATGCAGAATCGTAAAACTGATTGTTTTGTTGATGTTTATAGGCAAAACTCGTGTTTTTTAAATACTTTTTCAATACTCTTTTTGCCTTTCTTGTTCTGAAGTATTCAAGATTATTTGACAATTTATCTTGCTCTAATTTATAGAAGTAGTGTGCTGGAATACTGATTATTGAAAACAAAATCAAACCCCAATACCATGTCTCTTTAAAAAGGATTTTAAAGCCACTAAAACGAAGATTTGTAACAATAAAACCGATATCACTGCCTTCTGCATTGATCATCTTTTGATTTGAGTAAGTTGAGACAACAATATTGCCTCTTTCTGCTTGGAGCTTAAACTCTGAGGTTTGAAGAGTAATATACTGTTTTTTAATAGGATTGAAATATGTAAAATCTATAGATGGAATATTGTAAAACCCCTCATCCTGTGGTAAAAAAGCATATTTTAAAACGCGCTTTGCTGTATTAGCTTCATTATTAATATTGTGCTGAGTATCTGTTTCTGGACCTAAAACTCGCAAGTTTGATACATCAGGAAACACTGGATTGTTTGTTTGTCGTAAATTGCCATTTCCACTTACTGTTATTGTTAAAGTTGCAGACTCGCCAGCTTTTAGCTGGGTTTGACTGAGATTACTGCTTATTTTAAAATCTCCAACAGCACCAGAAAACTCGACACCTTTTGGAGGTGCAGGTAGCTCATTAACAGTTATTTTTATAGGGCTCGTTTGTACGCTTATTGATCTTCTATCTGCAAAGCTAAAGAAATTATTTGAGGGTATAATTACATCCGCATAGAGGGTTTGTGATGGTATTGTCAATGTGCCAGTTTTATTAGGTGCAAGAGCTAATCTTCTAAGATGAATAGAATAGTATTTTTGCCCATTCCAAGTTGTTTCTTTCATTTCAATATTAGCATTACCTGAAATATCTTCTTTCCAAAAGCCATTAAATGATGGTTCATCGCCTAATCTGGTTGGCTGTAAATTATAGCGTGTATAAATAGTATAATCTACATAAAATGTTTCATTTTTATACAGACTTGTTTTCGAAGGAATAGCGATAAAAACAATATCTTCATTGTTAATTTGTCCGGATGTTTTAAAGTTTGTCGTTTGGGTAGTTCTTTGAGTTGGTTGATTCTGTTTTGTTGTGCCTTGCTCAGCAACAGTAATGTTTACACCATTCGTCTTATAAGTATCTTTACCTATTTTAATCGTAATTGCTGGTATGCTAAATGTGCCCATATTTTGTGGCTTTAAAGTATAAATGTATATTTGTTTTTTTACAGAAGTCATTTTACCATTAATAACGCTAATCGAAGTGGATGACGATTGACTCATACCAAGATTTTGAAAAGGAATATTTGGCAAAAGTGGCTGTTCAAAAGAAGATGTGATGCTACCAGATATTTCAATATATAATTTAAATGTATCATTAATACCAACTGTGTTTTCATCAACATATGCAGACACATCAATATCTGAAGCAAATAAATTTGCCATACATATAATTAACAAGAAGAAACATAATGACAGTTTCTTATTTAAAACAATATTAGCCATTACAATAGTTTACCCTTCATTAAAAATTAGTGCCGAATTGGAAGTGGGGTTCCCATGTTTTTAACTCTAAATTATAAGCAAAATCAAACCCTATCAACCCTAATGGGCTTTGAATTCTTATACCTAACCCCGTGCCTTTTTTAAAGTCTAAAAAGTTGAATTCTTCAAATGTATTAAAGCTATTCCCTGCATCAAAAAATATTAATCCAATAATCTGATCCGAAGAGATCGGCGCTGTGTACTCAGTTGAAAATATTATATCTCTTTTCCCACCATCAATAGGACCTATTGATCTATCTCCGTACCCTCTAATACCATCAGCCCCAGTACCGCCTAAATAAAACCTCTCATCTGGAGGAACATCTTTTTTATCTCCACCGTAAGAAGTGACATAACCCATTCTCCACTTAGTCCTTAAGACAAGCTTCCAAAATGTCTGTGTATACCAACTGGCTTCAGCAATTTGCTTGAAATAGTTAAAGTCTCCACCCAATACACCGCCTGCAAGCTCTGAATAAAGAATAAGCCGAGATCCGCTGGTCGGATAATAAAAGTTATCACGACTATCACGGCTAACAGTTGCGCTGATAGCACTTGTATTTTGCCAGCCCAAAGAATCAAGCTTTGCTAAACTCGTTGAATAATCGCTATTCCAATCTTGAATATTATATTTCTTTGAATAATATGAATAACCACCAACAATTCTACTATAGTTAATAAAGCTTAAGGGGTACCCAAGCTGTATTCCACCACCATTTGTGTAGATCTGATAATTAAAACTATTCCAATCTCTTCGAGTGTGATACATACTTAAACCTGTTAAAAGCTTTGTGTCATTGAAAAAAGGATTTGTAAAGCTAAGCTCAACATTTTGTACAGAAGCGCCTATTTCCCATCTTAACCCACCAGTCCAGTTATTTCCCATTATATTATTATGATTAACACTAAATTGCCCAATGATTTTATCTTGGCTATTATATCCTATACCCCCGTTTGCGCTGCCAGTTGTTTTATCGTTAACTGTTAAATACAAATCAACGTCACCGTCTTTATTAATAGGCTGGTAGTCAAGCTTCATATCAGGTTCAAAAAAGCCAAGATTATAGACATTTTGCTGGCTTTTAATTACAAAGCTCTGTTTAAAGTAATCACCAGGTGCAATTTCCATATTCCTTCTAATGACTTTCTCTTTGGTTTTTCTATTTCCATTTATATGAATCTTATGAACTTTTGCTCTATTGTTTTCAACTATTTCAAGATTAACGCTTACTTTATCGCCATCTTTATCAATTCTTGGATTGAAATCTGCATAAATATAACCTTCTTCATAATACATACTTGAAATGCCTGATAGTTGTTTATTAAACTCTTCGAGATTAAAGATATCGTTTTCTTTAAAGGTAATATTTGCCATCAGAGCTTCTGAGGTAAATCTAACATTGCCACTTATTTGCACAGACTCAAAATAATACTTAATTCCTTCATCTATGTGGATGATAATATCAATAAATCTATCATCCTTTTCTTCTTGCTCTACGTTTAAAACTTTTGTCTCCATATAACCCATTTTTTTGTATAGATTAACAATATCATCTAAATCTTGCTCAAACTTTTCTTCTTCAAATTTACCACTACGGAAAAAGCTTTTAGGTTTAGTTTTCATCTTCTTTAATATTTGTTTTTGGGTCAAGTTATCATTACCAACAATTGTTATTTTTCTAATGCTGACTTTCTTTCCTTCATTAAAAACAACTTTAATACTAACTTGATTATTGCCTACATCTTCAACTTCATAGTCCAGCTTGCAGTTATTAAAGCCTTTTGTAACATACTCTGCCAGGACAATCTTCCTATTATCATAAGCAATTGTCGGAGACCAATAAGACCCCTTTCTTAAGAGCATCAACTCATCAAGCTTGGTATTTGACAGCGTTCTATTCCCTTTATAAGAAATATTCTTAATAATTGGCAATTCAATCACATTGATTCTTATTCTAATCCCATTGTCTATTTCTTCTTCAAAGACATTTACATCTTCAAAGACATTTAGCTTATATAGAGATTTAATTGTTTTGCTAACATTGCCAGCATCATAGTAATCGCCGATTTTGAGATAGCTTGTCATGAGGATTAAATCTCTACTTATATTTTGGTTTCCTTCTACGACAATATCTCTAATCAAATAGCTTTGTCCAAAGCAAAGTGTACTAAACATAAACATTAAAAAAACAATTAATAATACTTTAAAACGCATTTAACCCCCGTATTTTATGAGTCATTAGATTTTGCACTAATGATTAATTTATCTGAAAACTTCTTTATATCTTTTCTTTTAAGCTTAGACAAGTTCTTTACTATATCCCAAGCTTGACTGTATAAATGATCCTTGTCATAATTATTTTCAATAATCAAGTCAGATTTACTTATTTTTTCATTCAATGGCATTTGAGAATCTATTATTGCAGTAGCATGCTCTTCGCTATAGCTATTCCTTTCAATTAGCCGTTTAATTTGAATTTCCCTGTCTGTATAGACAAGTATTATAAAGTCAAAACACTTTTCAAGGTGAGTCTCAAACAAGAGTGGTATTTCAAAAAACACATATTCAGCTGAAGAATGGTTTACTATATCATCCATTGACTTAAAAATCTCTGGGTGAACTATTTTATTCAACTGATCTATTTTACTTTTTTCTTTAAATACAATATTCCTTAATAAGTCACGGTTAATCTGATCTTTCTCAAATATTTCTTTGCCAAACTCATTTGATAATTTGATCTTTATTTCTGGTAATAAAAGCACTTCATGCCCAAGCCTATCTGTTGAAATCACAGAATACCCCTCAGAATAAAGAAGCTTACTCAATGTGGACTTGCCTGATGCGATCCCGCCTGTTATACCAATTATTATAGGTCTCATACTCTCTCTTCATCAATTAATAGTTGACGCAATTCTTCAGGAGAAACACCTCTTTTGATCTCACCTTTTACAGTAAAAGATATTCTACCTGTTTGCTCTGAGGCAACAATACAATAAGCATCACTTGCTTCGGTAATCCCAATAGCAGCTAAATGTCTTGTGCCAAGTTTATCAATATAATCTATATTTTTAGACAGTGGCAAAACTACTTTTGCTGCATATATTCTATTTTTTCTAATTACCAGAGCACCATCATGCAAAGGTGAATTGGGCCAAAAACATGAGACTAAAAGCCGTGTTGAAATATTTGAATCAATAATCTCGCCACTTGTAAAGACGTAATCATCAAGCGCTTGATTCTTTTCAAACACGATCAAGGCACCCATTCTTCTCATTGCAAGCTCACTTGTTGCATCAATAATCGCTTCATAATTACTTTTTTTATCTGTTCTAAAAAAGAAGTTTAACAAATTCCTTCTTTGCAATGTTTGTGTCATTGCACGTCTTATTTCTGGTGCAAATATCACTAATAAGCCTAAAATCCAATAATCCTGTATGCCTTTCAAAATGCCAAACATCATTTCAAGATGAAAGTATGATACTACAAAATAAAATATTACAAGAAGGCTAAGCGATACTATTATATAATAACCATTATTCTTTTTAAAAAGCTGAATTATGCTATAGACAATCACAGACACTATAATAATATCAAGTATATCGGTAAAACCTGGTATTAAAAAGTTCATATATGAGCCTCAACACTATTCAAAACGGTTAAAAGCTGTTTATGTTCTTTAACATCATGAACTCTAACGAAATCCATTTTCTGCTGATATGCTAATGCAGAAGTGCCAAGAGACCCTATGAGTCTTTCATCAGATTTAGATTGATATAGTTTGTTTATAAAGCTCTTCCTTGAGGCGCCCAGCATAACAGGGCATCCCAGCGATTTAAATGTAGAGAGGTGATGCAAGATCCTTAAATTATCTTCCAATCTCTTTCCAAAGCCTATACCTGGATCCAAAATAAGCCTCTGTCTATCAATTCCATTTTGCTCACAATAGTTAATTCTTTCTTCAAAAAAAACCATTATTTCATTTATTACATCATCATAATATGGATTAACCTGCATGGTTTTGGGCTCGCCGAGCATATGCATTAAAATTATTGGAACATGTATGTTTTCTTTTACTACATTTATTAAATCATGATTAAGTCTCAATGCAGAAATATCATTAATTATATCGGCACCTGAATCTATTGCGGCTCTTGCAGTCTCAGAATTATAAGTGTCTATTGATATAGGAATATCAGACTGTCGCCTTATTTCTTGAATTACAGGCAATATTCTTTTGATTTCTTCTTCATGCCCAATAGGCTCTGATCCAGGTCGTGAAGACTCACCACCAATATCTATTATATCAGCACCTTCGTCGATCATTTCAAGGCAGCGTTGAATTGCTATATTTGTTTCAAAATACTTATTGCCATCAGAAAAAGAGTCTGGTGTGATATTAAGAATGCCCATTATATAGCAATTACCAGAGTAAAAAGTACGTCCTCTCATGTGCATAATCTCTTTTTTATCAGAAATGTACTGTTGAATAATAGTATTTATTCTTGTTTTTATTTCAGATAAGCCAAACCAGGACTGCCTTTCCAGCTTACAGACGAGCTTTCTAAATTGATTAATGCTACCAGACAAAACTGCATCACTCAGTTCATCTTTTCCGATAACGACACCCTTTGCTACTGCAGCATCAGCCCCCAAAGAAAGCATTTCTTGCTTTAAAATATTGGCAGCTGCGAGCTTTATATTTTTTAATTTAATATTCAGATGCAATAGTTTATCTGCCATAAGCTCAATACCCTCTTGGGTTACGCTTATTTGAGACAAGACTATTTTGCTCTGCTCATGGTTGTTTATGTTAATTTCGTAAAGCATTACATAACCTATTCCAGTTTAAAATGAAAACTAATAATACCTGTGTTTTTTTTATCAGAGCGATTAAACTTCCATTTATTAAGAGCCTGAATAGCAAGATTTTCAAAGATAGGGTCGCTTTTTTTAACAATGGTAATATCTCCAACATTACCGTCTTCTAAAACAATAAATTGTAGTCTAACAGTTCCATCTATTTGCATATTATCAGGGTATTTTGGCAGCACTTTTTTCAAAACATGTCGATTAACGGCATCGCCCTCCAGCTGATAATTCAATAATCCTTCGCTAATACCAGCGTCTCTACCTCCATAATTGCTTCTTGGTGATGTGATATTTGAAACGCCACCTGATTTATCAGACAGTGATCCAGTCGTATTGCTTTCATTTGTAAAAAGATTATCTTCAACATTGCTTTCATACAAAGACTGATCAAGGTCTTTTTTTCTTTTAATAGGGAGATTATGTACTTTTACTGCTGTTTCATAATTCTCAGTAGAAGATGGTAAGCTAATTTTTGGACTATTAGTGCGTGCTTTAGTATTACTATTTCCCTCATTATTTTGAGCAGGCAAGCCCTCTTCAACTGATATGTCTTGAACAAGATTATTGCTTTGCATTTGATAGTCATCAAGAGCAATAATTTCAATTTTTTCAATAATATTTATAGGTGGAAAGTAGATAGTAAATAGCAGCATAAAAAGCAAAACTAATAAATGAAAAACGATTGCTATTAACCAGCTTAACTGCTCATCTTTCACTATCACCCTCAACATTCTGTAATTTTGTTGCTATAAAGAAGCGTTTTGAACCAGCGAGCTTAGTGACATCTATCAGAGCAATAATCTTTTTTAATGGGATCTCTTGATCAGCTTGAATCATTATTGCTATATCTGGTTTATTTTCAATGATTTGCTTTAAATCAGCCACTACACTTTGCCAGTTACTCTCTTGATTATTGATAAATATTTCATCATCTTGAGTTAAGGTTAGATAGATATTATCGGTAAATTCCTTTTGCGTTGAATTTGAGTCTGGGAGGGTAATTTGAACTCCTTGATGAGTCACAAAGCTTGAAGAAATCAATAAGAAAATCAACAAAAGAAATACTATATCTGTCATTGATATTAAGGCAACTGAAGTAATTGCTTTTTTCTTAAGCTTTAGTTTCATTATTTAACCCTTTTATCTGAAGAATTATATGATTACAATCGCTTTCTACTTGATTTGCTGTGTACTCTATTCTTGAAATAATATAGTTATAAAAAAGAAGGCTTATGATACCAACAATCAAGCCACCAACCGTTGTCAACATAGCTTCCCAAATACCACCAGCCAAGAGTTGAATATCGACACCTGCCTGTGCTTGTTGCAGCTTAATAAAGACTTTTATCATACCAGTGACGGTGCCTAAAAAGCCAATTAATGGTGCTACAGAAGAGATAGTTGCAAGTGAATTAGTGCGCTTTTCAAATTCTCTTACCAGTTTGGTAGCTTCAATCTCAATTGCTTCTTGAGCTTGTGAAGTGTCTTGATTTAAATATTGCAAGCCATTAGTGAGTACTGTACTTAAATAACTCTTACTCAGCTGGACAACCTTTTTCGCCTCATCGACTTTGTGTTCTCTAATCATTTTACTGACTTCTGCTAATGTTTTATCATCAACCCTCTTATGTCTTAATAATTTGAAATATCTTTCAAAAAATATTATAAATGATATGATAGACAAAATCAACAGAACAAGCATTAAGATGCCGCCCTTTGATGCAATTTCTAATAAGCTAAGGCTCATTTACCCTCCAATTCTTTTTAATTATAAAAACTCAAAAAGCAAAGTCTTGTTTCATTTATTATAGTATTTGTTTTAATTGCAAAAACAATATGCCCTTTTAATTATTCGACTGTGACGCTCTTTGCCAAGTTGCGTGGTTGATCGACATCAAGTCCTTTCAAGTCAGCAACATGATAAGCTATTAATTGCAGAGGAATTACATTGAGAATAGGGCGTAAAGCAGGTAGTGTCTCAGGTACATAAACGACCTCTTCTGCGATTGTTCCAATTAGTGTATCGCCCTCATTAGCGACTGCATAAATCTTTCCTTTTCTGGATTTAACTTCTTGCAAGTTTGACACCAATTTATCATATAAAAAGTCCTTTGAAGCAATAGCAATTACAGGCATATTTTCATCTATCAGTGCAATAGGTCCATGTTTCATCTCAGCTGCTGGATAACCTTCAGCATGGATATATGATATCTCTTTTAGCTTTAATGCACCCTCTAAGGCAACAGGATAATCAACACCTCTACCCAGATAAAGAGCATTGTGGGAGTTTGCAATCTTCTTTGAGATCTCTCTAATGTGGTCATTTTGTGTTAAAATCTTTTCTATTTTTTCTGGCAGCTTTTTTAATTCTTCTAAATGAGTCAGTCCATCAGTTGGTGACATATGTCTCATTCTACCCAATAAAATCGCTAATAAAACAAGTACTGTAACTTGTGAGGTAAAAGCTTTTGTAGAGGCAACACCCACTTCTGAGCCTGCATGTATATAAACTCCACCATCTGTTTCTCTGGCAATTGCACTACCCACAACATTGGTAATACCAAACACCTTTGCGCCCTTTGCACGTGCTTCTTTCAATGCTGCCAATGTATCTGCTGTCTCTCCAGACTGAGAGATCACAAAGACCAAAGTGTCATCAGGAACAATTGGGTTTCTATAGCGATACTCGCTTGCATACTCAGCATCTACAGGTATTCTTGTCAAATTCTCAATAATGTATTTTCCTGTAAGAGCAGCATGCCACGAGGTTCCGCAAGCAAGTATTTGGATTCTTTTTACATTACGTAAATCAGCGTAATTCTGACTAAGCCCACCAAGTCTAACAGTATATAAATCCTCTGCCAATCTTCCTCTGAAAGCATTAAGAACAGATGTTGGTTGTTCATATATTTCTTTCAACATAAAATGTTTGTATTTGCCTTTATCAATGGCACTTATATCCCAATCAATTTCAGATATCTCTGGATTAATAAGAATATTTTGACTATTAGTGATTTCATATCCTTCTTTAGTTAACTTTACTATGTCTCCATCTTCCAGATATATAACCTTTTTTGTATGTTTAATAGTAGCATTAATATCTGATGTTAAGAAAAACTCATCATTACCAATTGCGAGGATTAGCGTGCTTCCCTTTTTTGCAGAAAGTATTTGTCCAGGATAGTCTTTATGCAGGATTGCAATACCATATGTTCCTTCAACTGCCTTCAATGCTTGCTTTAAAGACTTCATTAGATCTTTATCTTGCTGATAATAATAATGAATTAAATGGACCAGAACTTCGGTATCTGTATCACTTTTAAACTCATATCCTTTTGCAATTAAGTTAGTTTTTAAGTCTTTATAGTTTTCAATAATCCCATTATGAGCAAGTGCCATCTTACCTTCGGAGTCGCAAAACGGATGTGCATTTACTTCACTAACCACGCCGTGAGTTGCCCAGCGGGTATGAGAGATGCCAACTGTTGGGGAGTACTTCGTCATGACATGTGATACATGTCTTTCCAACTCAACAATTTTCCCCTCTTTTTTATAAATCTTTACGTCATTATTTTCGTCAAATATAGCCAATCCAGAGCTATCATAGCCTCTATATTCCAATCTCTTTAACCCTTCAATCATTATTGGAATTGCATTCTTTTCACCTACATAAGCCACTATTCCACACATACTACCTCCATACTTTTTCTTAGTAAGAATTGCTTTTTATTTATAATCAAGTAAACAACTAATCTACTTGTATAATAAGATATTTTACTTTACGAAATTCATTTATATCTGTGATTTTTAAGACCGTTTCATTATTGTTTTCTTCTAAAATATATGAATGAATACTTTGATCACTCAATACTTTTGTGTTTTTTAATTTTGCATTCAACTGAATTGAATTTTCCTCCAAAAGATTAAGAGCAACCATTGATTCTATATTATAATCACCAGACTTTTTAGCTTTTTTAAAGAAGCCGCCTTTAGTCATAAAACCATTGTCAATGAGCTCTTTCTTTTTTCCAACCACATAATAAACAGTGTTTACCTCTTCTGTTTGCTTTTTAATGGTTGCTTCATGCTCTGATATTGTAGCGTCTTGGGTTTCAATCAGGTTTTTTTGGAGATTGATCTTTTCATAGTTTTCTGCCAATTCATTTTCATACTTAATTCGTTCTTTGGCAACCAGCAATTCAAGATCATCGATCCTTTCATTCATCTGTACAATGATGGCTTCTTTTTCAGCAATATTCTTTTTGAGCGTGTCAATCATACGTTGCAAACCATCAATTTTGATATTTCTTTCCTGCAAATTTTGCTCAAGATTATTTAATCTTTCTTTATTGAGAGCCACATAATCGTTAATACTTTGAATTGACGACATAATCCGTTCTTTACTATCCATCACTTGACCGTCGACTTCTTGGTTTCTTGCCATACGTTTAACAATCAAATCTTGAGTATCAATTTCTGATAAAGAATCTTGAATCTCATTTAGCGCTTCAAGAGTTTGTGAAAAGTAGTCTTTTACTTTGTCATTTTCTTGTTTTAATTTACTATTCTGCATTAATGTAAATATAACAATTGCGGCAAGCAATATTAAAACAATTATTAATAGCGGTCTAACATTTTTCATAAATACCTCACTTATGTTGTAAAATAATTAATCTCAGCTAATTTTGTCAAGAACATTTTTTAGCAATAAACAAGAACCCTAAATGGTGTCATAAAACAACTAATACTCACGAGTAAACTCATCTTTACCAAACAAGAATTGAGCGGAATTTGGTAGAAGTGTCTTTACCAATGGTACAATTTCATCTGATAGCTGCTTTATTTCCCATTGTGCGTGCATATCTGATCTAAGTCTAACAAAATGATACAGCTCGCGTAAGTTTAGTTTCATTAAAACATTGATATAATGAGCATTTGTCATGCAATATGCCCCTAAGCCTGGTTTAATGCCTTCAAATTTGTTGTATAAATTAGTCGATAATGCCATCAAGTCTTCTATTTCTTTTTCTGCATGTAACTCTCGTAAAAGTGGTGGAATTACATATGATAAAGATGGATGGTAAGAGGATCGGTAAATCGATGCCATTCTGTGGCGTTTTAACTGTGCAAAACAGGATGAACTCATTGATAGTTCAAAAGTAATATCACACATTTCAAACGAGCGTGGTACACTATGATATGACTTTAAATCTTTAAATATAGACTGAAAAGCACACGCAATCTCCTCTTGATTCATATTTTCAACTATACTCTTTGCTTGAATATAAGAGTAGCCAGATAAGTCCATCAAATGTGCTATTAAGATGCTTTTTTCTGCGTCTTTGCTTATGTCAATTATATTTGCCTTTATTACTTGTTGCTCAAAAACAGTAGGTTTTGTGCTGATTAGCTCACCAAAACTATCTGAATTAGTGTACTTGATTATGGATGGTGCAATATGTTTTACTTCTTTTTCTATTGACTCTTTTAGGGCTTTGGCTTCTATTAGTGGCGAACCATCTAACCTTCTCAATAGTCTTTCAAGCGACCTTCCGTTGATTGTAATGCCCATTTGAGTTTGTGTTGCTAAAGAAAGGACATATCGTGCATCTTCTTTTGCTTTACCCTCAAGTTCTCGTCTTTTTCCTTCAAAACCAGTACTCTTTAAATAATCGACACCTCTGTTATACAAGCTTTCATAGAGATGATTCTGCTTTTCTATCATTGCATGAAATTCGTTTAATAATGCCTTATTATCTTTTATTTCTTCAGGTACGACATAATCACCCTGGAGAGTAACATACCTTTGAGATTTTTCAGTAAAAGATGCGAGCCTGCTACGATGTATCAGCTCAGACATCAAGCGCGAAATACCAATTAAATCAAAGTTAAACATAGCATGCTCTGCAATGGAACTATGCCCCATTTCATAAATAATATTTGCATTGGACTTTCTTGCCTTTTCAACTTCTTGAAGAGATTCATTGCGTAAACTCGTGACGTCTTTTTCACTCCTGCTTATTCTTGCATAAGCAGCTGAAATAGTTTCGGGAGTAGCTAACTCTTGATTTTCAAGTTTTTTTATCAACTCAATATCTATATTGTAACCAGCTAATAATATTTTCATCATTAATCCTATTTATCTTTAAATTTATTTTTCATTCATCATGCTTACGGCATTGCTTGTGCCAATGCGATTAGCTCCAGATCTGAGCATATTGACGGCATCTTCTCTCGTACGTATTCCACCAGAGGCTTTAACCCCCATTTTTGTACCCACTACTTGCCTCATTAAACTTACATCGCTTACTGTTGCACCGCCATTGGCAAATCCTGTAGATGTCTTTACAAAATCAGCGCCTGCTTTTTTTGCCAATAAACATGCAATTATTATCTCTTCTTTTTGCAATAAAGCCGTTTCTATTATCACTTTCAAGAGCAAATCTTTTTCTTTACACAACTGTTTTATCGACCAAATCTCATCAATAATTCTACTATATTCTTGATCTTTGAGCGCCCCAATATTGATCACCATATCCAGCTCTGATGCGCCTTCATTAATCGCTGTCTCTGCTTCAAAAAGCTTCACTTCACTTGTATGAGCACCCAAAGGAAAACCTATCACTGTACATATTTTAACTTCACTATTTATTTGTTTAGCAGAACTCACAAAAGATGGATTGATGCAGATTGACTTAAAGCCATATCTTTGTCCCTCATCACACAGTTTTACAATATCAGCATACTGCGCTTCTGGCTTTAGAAGAGTGTGATCGAGATATTCATTGAGCATAATATCATCATCCACGTCAACAACTTGAGACTGGCGATCTTTACGACACTCTTTACAATTCAAACAGATTTCATGACCTCCAAAGCAAAAGCACAATGCCTGCTCATCTATTTCAAAAACGCTCATAGCAATATCTTTAATCTTTTGCACAAACCCTCCAATATTCCAAATTGACTATTTTTAATAATAACAATTATGTCAAGCAAAAACTATTCGTATTTACCTTAACTCGCAAAATAGCTAAAGACTAAGCATAAAATAATTCATAATAAAAGTTTAATGCATAATACTAAAAAGACTTGCAACACTCGAAACTCACGTTTTATTTATTATTCTTCAAGACTGTGAGCCTAAATAAGGCTTGATGGACTGTTATTTGAATTGACCAATAGCAGACCATATCCTATGTACTTGCATCTATCCTAAGCTGTTAATAATGAGAAGTTTGTATTTGCCAATATTAGAAGCAAACTATATACGACATCTCGGTTAGATTAGGAATTATCTTTTCATGATATTAAGAAGTAGAATTATACCAAAATCCTCAATCTCTTTTATCAAGAAAAATCAACAATAAATCTCCCTTTCATTCCCTTTTGATTCCTATAAGATCTCCTTTCATTCTCCAAGATAGCAAGGGGAATGTAAAGGGAGTCACAAGGATAACACACTGAAATAAAGATATTTAGGAGCATGACCAAAGAAATAGAGAAAAGTGAGAAAAATAGGTATGAGATTATGATTATTTGGATATTTTTTGTCCGTATAAAAAGAATAAATTTGGCAACTTTTTGGCTAGATGATTTTTCATCATTGCATATTTTTTTTACTCCACATTGTGGTAATTTGTCTTAAGAATTATCACTTATCACACTAAAAAACAATAATTTGGCATGCTATTTGCTACATTATTTTGAATAAATAGTAAAAAAGGATAAAGGAGAAATTGATGAGCAAATATGGATTTACCATTAGAGAAACCAGGCATGTTGATGAAATCAATGCTGATGTAAGCATTTATAGCCACGATAAAAGCGGAGCACGTTTAATTCACATAGATGCAGACGACGACAATAAAGTCTTTGCAATTGGATTTAGAACACCACCCACAGACGATACTGGTGTTGCACACATTATGGAACATTCTGTACTATGTGGTTCCAAAAAATACCCAACAAAAGAGCCATTTGTTGAATTATTAAAAGGATCATTGAATACTTTTTTAAATGCGATGACAGCCAGTGATTACACATTATATCCTGTTGCGAGCATGAATGATAAAGACTTCAAGAACTTGATGGAAGTATATCTTGATTCAGTTTTTTTCCCAAACGTTTATAAAGATGAAAAGATATTGCAACAAGAAGGCTGGCACTACGAAATAAACCCTGAAAGCAAAGAATTAGAGATTAGTGGCGTTGTTTATAATGAAATGAAAGGTGCATATTCTTCACCAATGAGAAATATGTTTCGTGCACTAAGCGCTGGTTTATTTCCCGACACTCCCTATAGGTTTGAATCGGGTGGCGATCCAGACGCTATTCCTGCACTAACTCAGGCTGATTTTATAGAGTTTCATAAAAAACATTATCACCCATCAAATTCCTATATATATTTATATGGCAAACTGAATCTTGACGATTATCTCAAGTTACTTGATGATGAAGCTTTAAGCAAGTTTAAAGTACAAGATATTAATACTGGGGTTTCCGTACAAACACTACATTCAGAGCCTACCCGCAAAGAGATAGAGTATCCTATTTCTTCAGACGAGAATGATCAAAATAAGCATTGGTACGGCGTTCAATACCTCATTGACACAAAAAACAATCCAGAAATAAACTTTGCTTTTGAAGTGATTTCTCATTTATTATTGGATACGCCTGCTGCACCACTAAAGAATGCATTAATTAAAGCTGGAATCGGCAAAGATGTAATGGGACACTTTGATAGCTGCTCAAAACAACCTGTTTTTACTATATTTGTTAAAGATGCAGCAGAGAATAAATGTGCTGAATTTGAGGCTATCATTGAAAACACTTTAACCGAATTGTGTGCCAAAGGCATCGATAAGTCTCTCATCGAAGCATCAATCAATATTAAAGAGTTCTTGTTGAGAGAAGCTGATTTCTCAGGCTTTCCAAAAGGATTATTCTATATCTTTAACTCTATGTGTAATTGGACTCATGATTTCGATCCAATCGAGCCTTTAGAGTATGAAAACAGACTATCTGAAGTAAAACAAGCCTTAACAACCAATTACCTTGAAACACTCATCCAACACTATATTTTAAAGAATAACCATCGTTGTATTGTTACTATGAAACCTAAAAAAGGGCTGACAGAACTGAATAACGAGAATTTGAGAAGAGATTTACAGAAAATAAAGAATAGCTTATCTGAGCAAGATCTTGAGAAAATTAATTATGATTCCATGAAATTAAAAGAAAAGCAACAAAAGCCTGATTCTCCTAAAGATTTAGAGACAATCCCCTTATTGTCTCTAAAAGATATCGATAAAAAAGAAAAAACATATGAAACAATAGTGGAACAATATGGTGCATCGAGCTATTTACATCACCCAATGTTTACCAATGGTATTACTTATATCCATTATTATTTTGAGACCAAGACAATAAATCAAGAAGATATACAATACATTTCTCTGCTTAGCGCACTTTTAGGTTCTATTTCTACTAAAAAAAGAAATTATGCTGACTTGTCAAACATCATCAATATCCATACTGGCGGCATTGGCTTTAGCACAGCAATATACGGCAATAAAGATAATACAAATATTTATGAGTCAAAGTTTTGTGTATCAGCAAAAGCACTTTCAAGTAAACTGGATAAGCTTGTCGAAATAATAGAAGAAATCGTTTTAGATACCGACTTTGATGACTACGAAAGAATACTTGAGATTATTAACCAAGAAAAATCAAGCAAAGAATTGGGCTTGATAAATGGTGGATCTCTTTATGCAAGCAGACGCTTACTTGCATATTTCTCACAAGTTGGTGCTTATGCTGAAAACATAAGCGGCGTAGAACATTATTTCTTCCTAAAAAGAATTGCAAAAGACTTTGACAAAAATAAAGAAAATATCTCAAATAAACTGAAAAGCATAGCGCAGAAAATCTTTAATGCAAACAACTTATATATTTCTTTCACCGCCCCTAATGAAGATTTCAAAGCTTTTAAAGAAATGAATAATAAGTTTATACAAAAAATCAATCAAGAAAAGCTCGCACAAAACGATTATCAGTTCGAACTTATTAAAGAAAATGAAGCCTTCTTGACTCCTGGCAAGGTCCAATATGTTTGCAAAGGATACAATTTCAAAGCACTTAATCATGAGTATAATGGCTCTATGAGAGTAATGCGAACCATCGCAAGGTTAGACTATCTCTGGAACAATATCAGAGTATTAGGTGGTGCTTATGGAGCATTGTTTGAAATTAATTATTCAGGAACATTAATTGCTAATTCTTATCGCGATCCTAATCTGAAAGAGAGTTTAAACACATATGATATGCTTCCAAACTTCTTGAGGAATCTTGATATAAATGAGAGAGAACTGACTAAGTATATCATCGGAACAATTAGTGATTTTGACCAACCTGAAACTCCGTCTGTAAAGGGTGCGAATGCTGACAGATGCTACTTCTCAAACATTAATAATGAGTATATGCAAACGAACCGCAATGAAATATTAGCAACTCAACTTGAAGATATTCGTAAACTTGCTGATGTTGTCGAAGGTGTAATGGATCAAAACCGCTATTGCGTTTTTGGCAGTGAAGGCAAAATAAAAGAGAACCTCGATCTATTCCAAACAGTTATATCTGTTTTTGATTGATCTTATTAATAAAAAAAAGGAGCAGTGAAAACTGCTCCTTTTTCATTTATACAGAGAGTATAGTTTTAATTTATTATTCTGCTTTATTCTCTTATTAGTTAATTTGGGTACTATGCAATAGCCTTTGCCGATGAAAACTTTTTAAACTTATTCTTCCAAAGATGTATTTATAAAATTTGATGCCTTTTTAAAAGATAAAGATTGAAAGAAAAAAAAGTTGATTATGAAACTCTTTTATTTGATATTTTTTAACAATACTCAGAGTTCTTTGTCTCGATTTTTCTTAACTTTTTTGACAGTTTATTTTCTATTTCAAAGCTCTCTTTTTCTTTATTTACGGCATTTATAGCGTGTTTTTACTGAGTTATGCACATCTTATACACATAGCACAATGAATAGTCATATATCTCTATTTAGCATATAATTGCGAATTGAATTTTCACCATAAAATCGTCACCTTTTAAAACCAATGTGTATAACCCTGTGGATAGCTTTCTATCTCCTTTTATGAGTTCATTTAAAGGGAATACATGCTCTCCTTGTGAAAGATTCATCAAAGTTTTTGTTCCTACCAAATCACCAGATATTGTATATAGTTTAATCTCCATTTTTGAAGTATTATGATCGCTTAGCCAATGAATCTTTGCTGTATTGGTATCGTAAACAGGATTAGGACTGATATAAGCTATGCGTTTCTGCTCTGTTTTCTTATTATAATTTGCATTATTAAAGGCAGATTTATTGCCTGCTTCATCAATTGCGCAAATAGCTATTTTACCATTTTGCACCTCATGATCAAAAGTATAAGTAAAACTTGTATTCTCAATTATATCAGTCAAAACACGCTGTCCATCAGCGTAAACCTCAATTTGGTATTGTAGTGGACATGGATCTATTGGTGCCTCCCATTTTAAATACAAGCTATTTAAAGCTTGACTTACATCTAATACTTGAATGGAGTTGGGCGGTCTTGTATCTTCTCCAAATGTATAGTTCAGGAATCTGCTGAACTGTGTTTGATTAATGCCTAAATTATGATATAAATAGATATAAATCTCGTAAAAAACATCCTCATAAATAGGGTACCAGATACTTGCATAACCATTTACTATCAAGTTGCTTGAGCCTGATTTGATGAACAGCATATCGAGTAAACTTAGCATATTATCAGAGGTATCCCACAGACCGCTACCATATTGACTACTCTCTTTTAAAAGCTCAAAATACTGCTTAATCTCGATGTCTGCTTGCATATCATTAAATGGCAAGCAGTTATTGCGTGCGTTTGAAAACACAGGCAAAGATGCATCAGAGGCAAAAGTATTAGAGAAATAAGTAAGCTGATCCAATACAGGTTCTAATGCACTTATTTGCGCCAAAAACAATGCTAAAGAGTAATAATAATCACCATGTGGGTTATGACTACCCCCAAACTCATACGACTCGATATAGTGGGTTATAATGCTATTGTACTTATCTATTTTTTCAGTATAATTATTCCATTCATTTAGTATCTCAACCCATGGCAAGCCAAAGGCTGGCATCTCTGTGATTGATGCCATATAGTAATTGCAAGACTCTTTAATTTCGACCATTGTTTCCATATTACCCATCAAACAAGCATCAAAAAACAAGAGATCAAACTTGCGTCTCAAGCCATGAAAAGCTTTCTTTAATTCGCCATTTGACACACTAATTGCTGAGCTATAATCGTTGTCTGGGCATACGTGCTTTGCCTCACCTCTAAACCAGCCCGTACCATGAGACCAAACAATCATGACTTCATTCTTGCCAGAATAATGCGATTGCCCCCATTTCATAAACTGGTTTAAAACACGATAGTCACCACTATTAACATCTCCATAATACTTAACTCGTGGCGAGACAATCCGTGAAGATGTGTCTTTTACTATTCGCAAAACCTCTGCGCCTTCTTTGTCAGAACCAGTTAAGTGATCGATAAAGACTATTATCTCCATATTATCTTGAATGCCAGCTTCAAGCTTGTTTATATCGTCGATTGCATATTGATATAGCCCATTATCTGCTGCCATATAGACGAAAAACAGCCATTCTTTTGCTTGAATAATGCTAAATAATGTAATACCAAGTAGCAGTAGAAATAGCTTTTTCATGTTAATATATAATACTAATTGCATGCTCAGGAATTGTGCAATACAGGGTCTGATTTGAATAGTTTTCAAGATTAATAATACGAAAAGTTTTGCCTAAAATATTGAGGTTTTGCACTTGCAATGTAAAGCTTATCGTTGAACCAAAGATTTTATAATCCAGAATTGTCGATTCAAAGGAGTTTACCCCTTCATTTTTAAAAGATAAGAATACACTTTCAGCTCTAAAACAGATCTTCACTCTTTGGTTTAATTCAAGCTTTTGTGTTGAATGGATCGAGAGTTCTATTCCTTTGACATCGAGTTTGTAAAAGAACATATTACTCTCATGATTTTTAGCCTTTACCGTCGCATCAAACTGGTTGTGAACACCTAAAAAGTCAGCTGTGAGCTGATTTTGTGGCTGTTGCCAAATATTGTCTCCTGTATCATAGCGAATCAATCGTCCTGCATGCATAATACCTATATAATCTGCCAAATAGAATGCCTCTTTTTGGTCATGAGTCACATAAATTGTTGTTATATTCATCTGTTTAACTACATTTTTTATGGTAGCACGCAAACGATCTCGAAGGCTTTCATCTAAAGCACTCATGGGCTCGTCAAATAATATAATATCTGGTTCAGCAGCTATGGTTCTTGCCAATGCTATCCTCTGTTTTTCTCCACCAGATAGCTCATAGACTCTTCTTTTTGAGTAATTTGGAAGCTCAATTAGTTCAAGCAGGTCCTGAACTTTTTTATCTATGTTTTTAGCTTTCTTAATTCTAAGCCCAAAGGCGATATTCTCAAATACATTCAGGTGAGGAAAGAGAGCAAAATCTTGGAAGACCATACCTATCTTACGCTTGTGGATAGGCAAATCATTAATACAAACTCCATTTAATAATACCTTACCTTGAGCGATAGGTACAATGCCGCAGATGGCTTGAATTAGCGATGTTTTTCCTGAGCCACTATGCCCAAGTAAGACGAGAAACTTGCCCTTATCAAGCTGGATATTTATGTCTTCAATCTTAAAATCACTAAATTCAATTGCTATATTTTGTAATTCAAGATACGCCATTATTTTATGATCATTTGCTTTTTAATGATTTGTTCTTTGTCAGATTGGGCTTTAATAAAATAAATGCCTGAAGGTAATGCCTGTTGATCTTTATCTCGTTTATCCCATTGCAATAGATAATCGCGGTTCTTTTCTACCTGAATTATTTCTCTTTTCACCAACTGCCCTTTAATATTATAAATAGAAAGCCTGATCGGGGAATTGTCTTGATTAGAGATCTTGAAAGAGATGTCTTGATTCAGTCGTGCAGGGTTTGGATAAATATCAACGATAAGCTTCGCTAAAGGCTTGACAATATCATCTTTATCTACAGACCAATCATCCAAAATCAAGCTAACCAACTCATGTACAGCCTCTTCTTGCATATAATAAAAAGGCAAACCAGACACAATAATATTCTCTCCAGAAACAATCACTGGTGAGTTTTGCCAAGTTGAATTATTAGCAAATTGTGCTCTATACATGATGCTTGTGGCATTTGGGAATACGCATATCGAAGGCATATTACCGTTCCAATTTGCATTTAACTTGTCTATATCTGTATTTAATTCAGGCAAAGTCGGAGAAATAGCGCCATTAAAGGAAATTGCATTGACTAAAGTATTACCATGCCCATTTATACGCTCCAAAAGATAAGGATTATTTATGCTATTTGCTGTACGCCAACCAGAAAGAATTAGCTTTCCGCCAGAAAGAATATAAGAAGCAAAAGCCCTTTGAGTAGTCTCATCAATTAGCGATGTTACTGTGTCGTCATCATGCCAAATAATCATCGAATAATTCCTCATTACCTCGATACTTGGCAAACCTTGCGTAGCAACATCCCATGAGGTAAAATCGCTATTGATAATTCTATCATAAAAGCTATCTACTTCAAGATCGGTAGGGCTTAAAATATTGCCATTGCCATCACTCGTTTCATCAACCACTAAAAGCCCTTGATCAAGTGGGAAATCGAGTGGTAAAGCGCTCATAGTATTTGAATATTCTGTCTCAAACTCACCTAAACAAGCTGTTATCTTATAAAAGTATTCTTGACCATTTGAAACAGAATTATCTACATATATTAAGCCTTCAACAGGCTCATTGTTAATCATCTCATAGCCATTATTTGCATTAGTAGAACGATATACATTATAGGTATTTATACCTGTCCACTCTTCCAAGCCACTCCAATTAATAATTACTGAACTTTCACTTGCAAAAGTGTCATTGAGGACAACAAAATGCTCTGTATTCCCCCGCGTAAGCATCCAATTCTTTGGGTCAAATGCATAAGATGATATTACAGAATTTAGGTTGATATTAGAAATTGCCCCCTCAGGTGTAATATCTACAAGGACAGAATCTATGCCTGCAGAAGAAGCTATTCTCATTGGAGCCTTCATATAGAAATGATTATTAGCTTCATTAGAGACAGTTCTTGCCACAGTTTTTAAGGCACTATTATCTGGTTTTTTTAATACAATATAGTCTATTGTTGGAATGCCCTTTTTAAAAATCCATTGATCGAAGAATTGATCTAAATTCTGACCAGATATTTCTTCTGCAATAGCCTTAAACTCGGCAGTACAGACATTTTGATTGTGATATGTTTGGAAATAAGTTTGCAAGATATTAAAGAAAGTCTCATTGCCGACCCATGCACGTAGCATATGTAAAACAGAAGCGCCTTTTTCATAAACCATTGGATAAAAGTACTCTGAATAAATTGGGTCGTATATTACCCTATCGCCATTCGAATTGGCAAAGTTTAAATAATAATTATGGTAAGAACTCTGCACATAGCTGCAAAATGCCTCATAACCGAATACTGCCTCTGTGTAAACTGCTTCGGAATAAGTGGCAAAGCTTTCAGATAGCCATACATCTTTCCAAGTGAGAGGTGTTAGGCAATTACCAAACCACTGATGAGACAGCTCATGAGCTACGACATAATCATTAGCCAGTGTGCCTCCCATGATGGAAGAGCCAAGTGTGGTCATCGTTTGATGTTCCATTGCACCAAATGTGTTAATGTTTGCAACAGCATTACCATATTTTTCAAAGGGATATGGACCATAAGCATCAGAAAAAGCTTGCATCATCTGTGGTAGTTTTGCAAACATCGTCTGCCCCACTGCCACTTGATTTGCAAACACAAAATTATGCAATGGTATATCTTGGAAAGTGCCTGTGATCTCTTCATATGGTGCGCAAGCAATGCTCACTAAATAAGTTGCCATTGGATTTGAGCCAAGCCAATGGTGCGTAGAGGTATTATCACTATGATTCTCTATTGATTGACGAATACCATTTGCTGCCACCTTCCAATCAGAACGTACTCTCACATGCAAATCCACTTTAGCTTTGTCCCATGGATGATCGTATGAGGGCCACCAATATCTACCAGCATTTGGGTCCGAAATAGTAAAAATCTGATTAGCTCTAAAAGTCATGCCATTATTGTACCCATCATTTGATAAGATAGGATTGCCGTGATAAACCACTCTCGTAGTAAAGGAACTGCCACTTGCAATATTAAGGCTAATATTAATTAAACCATTATTATGTGTGAAATTTGCTAAACTACCATTTACATAGACAGAATCAACTGTCAGCCCTTCAAGCTCATAGCTAATATTAGACAAATTCTCTTCTGCAGTTACTTGTGCATTAACAGCACCATTAACGCTTTGTGCAATATCGTCAATTTTGAGCCATATATCATAAGCGATAATATCAAAGCCATGCAAAGAATCAGCTCGTGCATAATTAATAGGGCTACTATTGGGGTTGACTTTCATAAATTTTGGATGTGCGATTAGCATTGTCATAATGCTTAATGAAATTATTATTAAAATAGCTTTCTTCATAACTCTCTATACCTCATCTTTTCCAAATTTTAAAGATACATTCATCTTTTTTGCCACATTGATATTGTTAATTACCACAAACAAGTAGATTGCATTAGCTAAAACAAGAGTATAAACAGTATCTCTCTGCGATAAAACATATGCATAAAAGATCAATGGCAAAAGTAAAATAATAATTGATTTAATAATCATTATTCCTTTAAAGACCCCATACTTCTTTATTAGCCACCTTGCGATGGGGTTTCGCTCATTCCTGTGGCTGCCAGCCTCGACAATTCTGCGTGTAGTAAAGGCATCGAAGTAATTCAACACTAATAAAAGTATTAGTAATATTATAAATATAAATAGCATTTATTCTCCTAATTAAGACAATATCTGCAAAATGCTTTTATGTCAATAAAAAAGTAGCTTTTTAGTATTTAGATTAATCAGGGGGTGCATAATCTTCAAATTACAAATTTAACAATCATCGTTATTAAAAGAAAACAGTTATTTTTCTATATCTTATAAATTCATAATTAATCTCAGTTACATTCCCTTTAAATTCCTATAAGAATCTCTTTCATTCTCCAAGATAGCAAAGGGAATGTAAGGGGAGTCACACAGGCATCTATATGTTAAATAATGATATATAAAACTAAGTAAATAATTAATGAAAAGAGGAGAAAATAGATTTTATAACAGGTATTTTTGTGTTTTATTATACCTTTTTTAATAGGAAAATTAGGCAATTTGCAAGCTATAATTTTTACATGTTGTTTTAACTTTCTATTCAACACCCTCATTAATCAAGGGGGCATAGCATTGTCAAATTTGTAGTTTAAAAAATCTGAGCATAAAAAAAGCCGATATAAATCGGACATATTTAATTATTAGCATTTAATAGATGGCTGGGATGCAGGGATTCGAACCCCGACAAACGGATCCAGAGACCGGTGTCCTACCATTAGACGACATCCCAATTAATGGCTGGGTAGGCAGGATTCGAACCTACGGATGACGGAACCAAAACCCGTTGCCTTACCACTTGGCGACTACCCAGCAAAGTTTTATCATTCATGGCGGAGAGGGAGGGATTCGAACCCTCGGTAGGGGATTAGCCTACACACGCTTAGCAGGCGTGCGCCTTCAGCCGGCTCGGCCACCTCTCCAACTATGTTTGTTGGACACTTTAAAATGGCGGAGGAAGAGGGATTCGAACCCCCATGGGCATAACCCGGCGGTTTTCAAGACCGCTGCCTTACCAATTAGGACTATTCCTCCATGCCTTCACATCTATTAATCAATTATGTTCAAATTATGAAACGCCCCTTTTCTTGTCAATACTTTTTTGTATATTTATTATTATTTCTTTTTGCTATCAAGCAAAACAGCTATCTTTTAATAAGTTACACATACATTCTTTATTGTAAATACCTATAATGAAGTAAATCATATTTGAGGCTATCGTATAAAATATCGTGTTTCTATTGATAATATTGCTAATAATAAATCTAAATTGAAATGTTATACTTTTGTAACCATCGCCCAAAACTAATAAAAGAAAACAAGTCATGATTATATTTTAAGCTACCTGATATCACCTTTTCAAAGTATTTTAGTATTTTTGGCTCAATAAAGGCGCTGGCAAGCGATACGGTGTTTTTTATCTCATTTAAAAAGAACTCAGGGTTTTGTTTAACCCAAATCTCTTCAGGTGTAATAAAACCTTTCTTATCATGGCGATCAGTGATTAAGTCAGGCAATTTACCTCTCATAGCCTCACGTAATACATATTTAGTTTTACCTTGATTGATTTTGAAATTATCTGGTAAAGCTAATGCATATTCCACAAGCCGATGATCAAGAAATGGTAAACGTGATTCTACTGAATGCGCTGTAGTATTTCTATCGACACCATGCGTTAATACAGGCAGTTTTGTAAAGGTTATTTGATCGATCAATTCTGTTCGTAAACTCGTATTAATCTTCTTCCAATCGGGATAGAGGGCAATATCTCTCTTATCCTTGATCCATTGGGAACCAAGCATAGTTTTGTTGATAAAAAAGCTATAAAGTTGTTTATTAGATAAGCTTGTAAGAATTAACCTTATGATATCAACGGCACTGTAACCATGAATTGATTTTGCTCCCATGATGTCATTACAAAGGGGCGATATCTTAAATGAAAGCAAATTATTTAAAAAAAGATTACCAAATGACTGTAAATAGCCGCCCAATATTTCATCTGCACCTTGACCATCAAGAATGAAACTTATTTGCTTTTCTTTAGCAGACTTGGCAATTAACCATTGAGCGACAGTACCTGCAGATGCAAAAGGCTCCTCTTGATGCCAAATAATATTATCAAAATCTCTTACCAAATCATCAAATCCAGCATAAATAAAATGAGGAGTGTAATTGCCAGATTCTATAACTGATTTTATAAAATCACTTTCATCGTATTTCTTATGAGTGGAGACAGATGATATTGTTTCTAAAGGGATTGCGTGCTTGTTTTCTTTAAATATTTCTTCCACAATCACTGTAATAGTGGAGCTATCAATTCCGCCTGATAGTGATGCACAGAGCTTTTCATTAGTATCAATGCAATACTTGATTGAGCTATTTAATAAAGAATAAAGCCCTTCTTTGGAAGATTCAAAGTCAATATTTACGGTCTTTTTAGGAGTTAAATGATACCATAAGTCCACAAAATAAGTTTGCCTTTTTATATCATAAAGCAAATAAGACCCGCCAACCAAACTCTTTACATTAGCAAAAAAAGTGTGATCATTTGTGTGGCTTTTACCCCAAGATAAAAACTCATAGGCTTCTTGCCTATCAAGCTTAGCCTGCCACATGGGCAAAACTGATAACTGCTTAATCTCAGAACAGAAGGCAAAGTAATCGGCACTGTCTGAATAATAAAGAGGCTTAATGCCAAACCTATCGCGTGAACAAAAAATAATACTCTCTTTTTTATCAAGAATCGCAAAAGCCCATGCACCAATAAAATGGTCCAAACACCCTTTACCCCAATGATCATAAGCCGCTAAAATCACTTCTGTATCTGAGTTGGTATCAAAGGCATAGCCTTCAGTTAAAAGTGTGCTTTTTAACTCTTGATAATTATAAATATTGCCATCAAAAACAATAGTATATCTATCCAAGTAATTCATTGGTTGAGAAGCTGTAAGATCACTGTCTGAATACGCTTTTCCTCTATAACCAAAGCCAGTTTTCTGATAGATATAGAAGTCTTGTTTATCTGGTCCTCGATGAGCAATTATCTCGGTCATTCTTTGCAGGTTTGCTCTAATATCAAGGTCTTTTTTGAGTATTAAACCAGAAATGCCGCCCATGCTTTATTCTTTATGATTAAATTGCAGATTATAGAAGTGCTGATAATGGGCATTCTCTTTTAGCAATGCTTCATGTGTGCCGATACCAACGATATTTCCTTGCTCAAGTACGATAATCTTATCAGCGCTGAGAATAGTGGACAAGCGATGAGCGATTAAAATAACAGTTCTCTCGCCTGCTGCCTGGTCAATTGCACTTTGTACTTTCTTTTCAGAGCTCGTATCCAGAGAGCTTGTAGCCTCATCAAATATCAGTATTTCAGGGTTATCTACGATTGCGCGGGCAATACATATTCTTTGTCTTTGTCCGCCAGAAAAGTTGTATCCATGTGGCATTATCATTGTCTCGTATTTATCAGGCAAAGTCTCAATAAATTCATCTGCATAAGCAAATTTACATGCTTTGATGACTTGCTCTCTATCGATTTCATCGAATGCACCATATTTAACATTATTTTCTATCGTCTCACTGAATAAAATTGATTCTTGAGTAACAATACCAAACATGCTTCTCAAATGGCGAATATTGAGCTTTTTGAGGTCCACGCCATCTATAAAAATAGCCCCTGCTGTTGGATCATACATACGGTTTATCAGGTTTGCTATAGTTGTTTTTCCACTACCGCTTGCACCAACGAAAGCCACTTTTTCACCCTTTTTAATATCAAAACTAACATTCTTTAATACTTCTTGATTTTCTATATAAGCAAAAGAAACGTTCTTAAACTCTATCCTATCAAGAAAATTTGTCTTTACAATGGCATGTTTATCTTCAACAATCTCAGAAGAGAGATTCATTATCTCACCCACTCTATCTACAGAAACCATTGCTCGTTTTATGTCTGTAAATGAGGCTGTGACTGCCTTTAATGGATGTAGCATAGAAAATACTGCGAACAGAAATGCTGTAAAATCACCAAAGGTAAATGTGCTTGTATTTGACAGAATGCTTTGGGCACCCAAAATAATCAAGGCAATGCCTGTAATTGCAGTGCTCATTTCACTTAATGGTGGACCAAATGAACCATAAATTTGAGCTTTACGCCAGAACTTAAAGTACTTGAAGTTAATGTGTACAAGCTTCTTATATTCAAAGTCTTCCCTACAAAACGCCTTCACAATACGCATGCTATTCAGCACTTCTTCAATATTAGAAAACATGTTAGAAAGCTCGCTTTGCAGCCTTTTTGCATACTTCTTAATCTTTTTTGAGATATAACCGACACCTAAACTGAAACCTGGAAGAAAAACAATGCTCAATAAGAATAGTTTTGGATTCAATCTTATGGCTATAAATGCAAAAACTAAGATTGAAAACAACTCTTTCAACACTTTTAATGCATTGTCAATAAAGTAATTATTGACAATTTCGATATCATTGACCATTCTAACAATGGAGTCACCAACTCTATTTTGATTAAAAAAAGAGTATGACTGATTTAGATACTTCCTATAACAGTAATTACGCACAGCATTAATTGTCTTGCCTCTTAGGTTCACGAAGTAAAAGCGATTGATCACGTAAAATATATTTTTTAAAAAGAAAATAACAAATAAAGCAACGCAAACGACCCACAGAAGCATCATAGGATCTGCATAGTCCATAATACTACGCAATTCTTTCCAGTATGCTTCAAAATAGCTTGGTGAAAAAGAGAAAGGTGAGCTTTGCCATAAATACTGAAACTGTTCTTTTATAACTTGAATAAACTCTTGATAAGTGTGATATTGGATTATACTTGGGTCTTTTACTACGAATATTTGATCAAAAACAGGTATGACCAAAGTTATACTTACTCCACTAAAAGCAGAGAAAAATATTAGAGATACCACCCCCATAATCAAATCAGTAGGGTATTTAAGGACAAATTTATATATTTTTAAGATGTTTTTCAAAGAAAACCTTTATTATTAAAGTATTAAAGAAAAAAGGTCACAGAAATCTGTGACCTCAAAAATTATTCATCATCCCCATCTGAGTCAGCAGCGTCATCCATATCAGTATCAAAGTCATCTTCAATGTCATCATTATCTCTAATATAAGTATTTATTATAGATTTTACCTTAGCTAAAGATGGGTAAAAGTCTTCAATATATTCTCTGATTAATGACTCAAGCTCTAATTCTTTATCATAAGCTTCTTGACTAATTCCAAGGCTAATTGAAATCTGGTTCAATGTCATTGATATTGATACTTTAGGTTTTTCACCAATAACATTTTCTAAGTAATCTGGCAAAGATTTACTTAGTTTTGTGACTGAGCTTATTCTTTTATAACCCTTATATCCGACATAAGATGCACCTGAGATAGCTGCAATTGTAAATAAACTTTTCCAAAACTTCTTCATTTCATCCTCCGTATTATTTATCTATATAGGGACTTGATTTTACCCCATGAATTTGATTTTGTACCTGTAACTTGATACACTAAATCATTTAAATCTCTTGGGTTTAGAGAAAAACGATTATTAGAAAAAGATACGATACCTGTTACACTGATTAGTGTATTATTAAAATCTTTATTCTTTAATTTATTAAAATAGCCAAAACCATCACTTAAATATGCTGTGTCTGTATTTGAACTGACACTGTATTGAAAATCATTTCTTCTTGATTTAGAGATATTGACGTTTACTATTTTGACTAAAACTGATTCATATGCTTCACTTTTATTTAGCTCATACAAAGTGACTGGATAAGCAAGTGGTAAATTTTCCTCTGTACTCAAAACCTTTACTTCTGATGGGCGAATGCATGTCATTCCATGCAATTCAAGCACTTTGCCATCGACTTGAACTTTATTGCCAATTTCAACTCGCGCGCTGTTACTCATCACACTAATGGCACTCCATGGTCCACCTTGAGGTTCTGATATTACAAAAAACTTACCTAAAAAGTCCTTCGCAATCACGACACCCTCTACGCTAACTTGTTGATTTAGATAAGAAGAGGGATATGTGCCATCAAAACCTGCGTCCATAGTAAATTGTATGTCTTTAATTGCTACAGAAAAAAGCAAGCAAGGCAATATTAAACTTATCAAAATCATTAGATGTTTCATAATCATCCTCCTAATTAGATATTATTATAAAATTAGGTTAAACTGTCAAGCTTTATTTTTATTATTTATTCTTTTTTTATTAAAAAGATTTGAAATACTATAAATTAGCGGGAATAGAGGGGCTGGGTTGACGATCAATATTACGATGCAAAATAAAATCTTTATAGTCTTGATGAGTATCAATCAAGTCATCATGTTTGCCTTGAGCAATTATCTTTCCAGAGTCAAGCAACAAAACCATATCAACATAGCGCAAAGAAGAAAGGCGATGTGATACTATTAAAGCGGTAATATCTTCAAATAAGCAAGAGATCTGCCCCCAGAGTAGTTCCTCTTTTTGTGCGTCCAAACTTGCTGTGATATCATCTAAGATAAGTATTTCAGGCTTTTTCATCAATGCACGTGCTATAGCGATTCTTTGCTTTTGACCTCCTGATAATGACAGACCTTTTTGCCCGACTCTACTTAAATCTTTAAGTAAAAATTGATCTATTTCATCTTTCATTTGTACTGCATCAATAATCTTTGCATAAAGATCCATATCTGGATTTTCAATCCCAAAAAGAATATTCTCTCTTATCGTACCTGAAAACAAAGATGGCTCTTGGGGTACATAACCAATTTTATCTCGTAAATCTTTGATACACAGTTCATCAAGGTTTTGATTATTGATAAATACATTACCAGAATTAGCTTTATACAAGCCTGTTAAAAGCCCCAAAACTGTTGATTTACCTGCGCCTGCTGGACCCACAATTAAGAGTTTTTGCCCTTTATGAATTGTAAAATTAATGCCCTGTAAAGCGGGGTAAATTCGACTCTCATAGTTAAAAGTAATGTCTTCAAAGCGAATTTGATTTATTGCAGAGTTAATTGGCGTAGGCTGCGTACTTTGATCGCTTTTGCTTGATTGATAATCCTTTATCTCTTCCAATCTATCGATACAAACAAATGCCTGCTTGCCAGAGATAAAAAGCTGTGGTAAATCCAGTATTGGAAAAATCATCATAGACAAATATGTATAAAAGGCATAAAAAGTACCAATCGTGATCTCTCCTTTAACTACCAAGAAGCCTCCATATAAGATTACACCAATCATTGCAAAATAGTCGATATACTCATAAACAAGATTAAGGAGAGTGTTTATCTTCACTACTTTCATCTCTGTTTTGAACCTATTTTCTAATGAATTGCTAAAAAAGCGATTATATTTTTCTTCACACACAAAAGACTTGATAATTCTTATACCTGAAAAAGTCATTTCAAGCTGATTATTGATCTCAGAAATAGCTTCTTGGTTCTTCTTAAAGTTTTTATGCAGTCTTTCTGAAGTTATATAAAAGGCGACCACCATTAATGGCAAAGGAATTACAGCTACAGCAGTCAATTTCCAATTCATAAAAAACATCATTGCAAGGCAGAAAGATATTTTGATAAAAGAGTCAAATGCTCGGAAAATACCACTACAAATAAACCAGCCTATACGTGGAAAGTCTTGAATATCACTTGTAAGACGTGTAACTAAATCACCTGTTCTAAAATGCATAAAGAAGTTGAAATCTTTTTCCAACATATGTTTAAAATAGCGATTTCTCAATACATATTCAAAAAGCGAGTTCATCATTGCACGAACAGCTGGGTAAAAAGAGCTTATTAATTTTACCCCACCAATTGCAGCAATAATCCAACAGATCTTATATATTTTCTCCATCGCCTCATTGTACGGTGTATTATCAGCGGTTACTTTTTGCAAAACATCGAGCAAATACTTAAAAACAAAAGGGTAAGCTACTGCAACAGATGTTGATAAAAGTGTCATAAAGAGCAATAATGCTATATGTAGTTTATGGTCTGCCCACAAATCCATAATCCATTTTACATGATTATTTTTCATCTTATGCCTCTTTTTTCAAAAACTGTAGTTCAACTAATCTCTTGTAGTCAGAGCAAGTATCAATCAAGCTTTCATGCGTACCCTGAGCTATGATACAGCCATTATCAAACATCATAATATTATCACAATTGAGAACTGATGATAAACGATGTGCCACAATTACAGCAGTCTTATTTTGTAATAGTTTATCCATATTATATTGAATCTGAGCCTCTGTCTTGGCATCAATAGATGCTGTTGCTTCGTCCATAATGATTATCTCTGGACTAAAAGACAATGCACGTGCAAAGCTTAATAACTGTTTTTCACCCATTGATAGATTGAGCCCCCGTTCTTTAATCTCAAAATTCAAGTCATTATCCAAGCGTGCCAGCAGATCGCCTGCATGAACAAAGTTAATTGCCTCAAGCACCTTTTCTTCATCTATTTCATCATTATAAATGCGCACATTATCCAGTAAAGAGCCTGGAAATAAAACAATATCCTGCAAGACTAAACCTGTCATTTTACGCCATTCTTTGAGATTCAGCGAATAAATATCAATCCCATCGACTAAGATTTGCCCTTTATTAATCTTATAAAAAAGACAGAGTAAGCTTATCGTTGTTGTCTTACCGCTACCAGAGGGTCCAACCAGAGCAACTTTTTCACCCTTTTTTATCTTAAAAGATACTCCTTTCAGCACCCACTCATCTTCTTTGTACTTAAACCACACATCTTTAAACTCAATCTCATGATTAAATTCTATATTAGTTATCTCTTGAGCAGAGTCCTCTATTGGCAGATCGAGCAATTGAAACATTCTTTTTAAAGATACAAATGCTCTTTGAATCTGATTAATATTCTCTGTAATCTGCATGATGGGCCAAAACAGGCGTACTGAATACTGAATAAATATCAAAAGCGTACCAATCGTTGCTACATGATTTAACACTTTAGGCACAGTCAGTAAAATAATAGTAATAATAAAAACTGTTTGAATAACAAAATCAAAAAAGCCCCAAAGCCCATATTCAATAAAAGATGATTTGGTATCAATTATCTGCTTTTCTTTGCTATCTTTGTTTATCAGCAAAGCGACTCTCTCTTGCTGGTTAAATAGTTGGACAATACCCATTCCTTGAATATATTCGGTCAAGCTCCCTGTCACTTGTGCATTTAAAACGCGAGATCGACGATAATAGCGTGATAGATATCTGATGATAAAAACCGCACTCACTACAACAAATATGATAGGTATTAAAAGCGCTGTGCTTATCTTCCAATCTTTCAAATACATGACAATAACCATTCCGATAAAGAAAAGAATATTACCAAAAATCATTACTGAGAAGTTTGAAAAAAGCTCTTTAACTCTTTCGCCATCGCTTTCGATACGAGAAATAAGCTCTCCAACAGGTGTTTTGTCAAACCAACTTACAGATACTGCTGTTAAGTGTTGAAAAACCTCATATTTTATCTTTGTAATCACTCTAATTCCTGCTTTTGCCAATATCATTATTTGAAAATATGACAAAAGACCACTTAGTATTACAATTATTGTAAACAGACCTCCCCAATTAAACATATCATATATATCTTTATTGGGAACTGAAACATCTATAATATGTGCCAGAATTAATGGATCAACTAAATGCCCTGCGCTTGTTAAAAGCATTGCAATAAAGGCAATTATAAACTTCCATTTTTGTTCAATGACAAATGGCTTTATCTTTTTTAGAGACTCGTTTTTTAATATTTTAAGCATTATAATACCCCAAAAACATATACTATTCCTAACCCAAACCCAATAAATTCTGCTATGTCATTGCTGTCAAGTACTACTTTTCTTATTTTTAACAATCAATAAAATGCTATAATACTTGACAAAAAATACCCAACAATAAGCATCTTCTGCTTAAAAAGAGATATTAAATCTGTGCAATATTATTAGAGGGTATTGCATAGTAACCAAAATAGCTTATAAAAGAATAAAGCAGAATCATAAATTAAATCAACCCCTCTATATATATTGGCAGGACAAAATGGGGTTTTTTGAAAACTATTTTCATCTAAATCGGCAGATGCCTACTACGAGCGGGTTTAGAGGTGATTTTTTTACAAACAACTCTCCTTAGTGGGCTCAGATCGATTACATTTCATATCTCAGCTCTCAATTTTCAGCTTGCTTCGAGTCTGAAAACCAAGTTTGTGCATTAATCAACACCTCTATAATTTCTCATTCTTTTTTAATAAGTTATTTTGATCACTATGCAACAGCCTCATAATTACTATTTTACGTTTCACTTAAATCAAAACAAAACATTTTCATTGACAAAAAACAACATTTTTAACATTATGATATTGGAGGAAAACATGTTTGATAATTACGCTTTAAAATACCCAATACACCAAGATTTACTTGATAAAAAATTTGACAAAGTCAAAGAGGCTATCAATGCCGATAACATTAACATGCCTGACGAAGCAGGAAATACTTTTCTACATCTCAGCGCACAAAGAGGCTTTACCGAAATGGCAAAATTCTTGATTGATAATGGTGCCAGCATCAATGCAAAGAGCCAAAACCAATACACTCCATTAAACGATTCAACTTTTTACGGGCATTTAGAAATAGCCAAAATGCTTATCGCAAGTGGTGCCAATGTAAATGAAACTTTTGAATGGGGGCAGTCTATCTTGCATGCTGCAGCGTATCAGGGGCATTATGAAATCTCAAAATTACTAATTGATAATGGTGCTGAAATTAACACGAGTAGAGTTGATGGCACAAGCGCATTACATAAAGCAGCGATGAAAGGTAGCCTTGAAACTTTAAAGTTACTTATCGATTCTGGTATTAATGTCAACCAAAAGACAGAAAGCGGCAAGACCCCCCTTCATATAGCAGTTAATGCTGGGCGTATTGACTATGTAGAGCTATTAGTTAAAGCTGGTTGCGATATTTATGCAAGAACCAACGATAATGAAACTATTTTAGATATTGCCAAAGAAAATCAAAATGAAAATATGATTAATTATATAGAAAATCTGTTTAAACCTGAATAAAAAATACACATATGGCAGATCAACTCATTAGTATTATTTGCCCATATTACAATCGCCAGGATTTTCTCGGTGATTGCATTAAGTCCTTGATTGCTCAGACTTATAAAAATGTCGAAATATTACTTATTGATGATGGATCTACTGATAAATCAAGCGAAATTGCTAATAGTTTTGATGACCAAAGAATTAAACATATAAAGACCAATCACAGTGGTTGTTGGAGTGCTAAAAACACAGGCATTCAACATGCAAATGGCGAATTTATCTGCTTTGTTGATTCTGACGACTTTATTAGCCCAGATTACATTGAAGCAGCAATAAAAATTATTGACGCAAACCCTGATGAAGATTACTATTACCCACACTTTTTAACAATCGCTGACGAAACAGGGCAAATAACAAACTCCATATGGAAATATGTTGACCAATCTTCAAACAGTGGTAAAAACCTAATTTATTTATTCTATAATAATCTCGTTGGCGGCATCCCTCATGCCGGTGCTTTCATCAGACGGAAAACCTTTGCCAATAAGCTTTATGATGACAATTTGGTCAATCTTGCAGACACTGTTTTTATAATTAAAAATGCACTGAGTATTCGCTTTTACCCAATCAAAAGCCAAGCGAAATACTATAATCGTCAACATCAAAATCAAACAAATAAGAATCAAGAGGCACGCTGCAAAGCCTTTGCAGAACTAATCTTTTACATTTGGGAAAACTACCCTGCAGAATATTACTTGTCCGAAGAATATGATAAGATAAAAGTGGCTGAAGCCGTTGTTCAACGCTTAATGGACTTGCATCAGAAAAACGCTCAGGCTTGTGACCATTATATGCAATATGCTAAAAAAGTACTAACTTGGATAAGAGAAAATGAGTAAAATAAAAGGAGAGGCAATGCTCAAACTAATTAATAAATCACGACCTTGGATATATATACTACCAGCTTTGATATGTATAATATTATTCAGATTTATTCCAATTGTAGGCTCATTTATCATTAGCTTTTTTGAATGGACTATTACAGGACCAGGCAAGTTCATTGGCTTTGCTAATTACCAAAGACTCCTCAATGATCCAGAGTTTTGGAAATCTATGTTAAACACCTTTTATCTTGTAATTTTTGTTGTTCCTCTCACTATTGTTTTCTCTCTTCTATTTGCAGTTTTACTCAATAATATCAAGGCTTTACGTAGTTTCTTCCGTACTGTCTATTTCATTCCTTTTGTTACGTCTTTAGTGTCTCTTTCCATTATTTGGAAAATCATTTTTAATCAACAAACAGGCCTTGCTAACTCCTTTTTAAAAATACTCGGCTTCAAACCACTCAAGTGGCTCGCTGAAAGCAAAGGCATTTTCACTTTATTATTAGAACCTTTAGGCATAGATTTACCAAATTGGGCTGGCGGACCTTCACTGGCTTTATTTGCAATTATTATAGTTACTGTATGGCGTAGCATTGGCTACAATGTTGTTATCTATTTAGCTGGTTTACAGGGCATCTCCAAAAGTTATTATGAAGCTGCAGAGATCGATGGTGCCAGCAAAACAAGGCAATTCTTTAAGCTAACCTTGCCTCTTATCTCCCCCACGACCTATTATGTGCTTATGATGACGACAATTACTACCTTCCAAGTCTTCTCTCAAGTTTACTTGATGACGGGACCTCCTATTGGTGGACCTGATGGCTCAACAAAAGTGATTGTTTATTATATCTTTGAAAAAGGCTTTGAACTTCAAGATTTAAGCTATGCGAGCGCTATTGCACTTGTTTTATTTGTGATAATACTCAGTCTGACCTTATTACAAAAACACTTTGAAAAGAAACACGTTCATTATTAGGAGGAGACTTGATGAAAAAGATCTTTATCTACACCCTTTTAGTTATCTGCGGACTGACTATGATAGTTCCTTTTGTGTGGATGCTTGGCGTATCTCTTCGCTCTCAGCTTGAAGTAAACCAAGGTGCCTCTGGCTTTAATCCTGTTGTAAAATATCAATCCTATACACATGAGGGCAAAGAATATCAAGTATCAATAGTCATTGGCGATAAAGACAGCACTGTAGTCAATCTAATGAACGATAAAGCTAAGATTGTGAAGTCTTATCTAAAAGTCCCAACTGCTGAGATAAAAGAGGTTAAAAGACTCAAATTCCATTGGAGTAACTACGCTGAAGCATTCCGAAAAGTACCTTTCAATATCTACTTTTTCAATACAATTTATGTAGCTATCATGGTATTGATTGGAACGCTCATTACCTCTGCTCTCGCAGCATATGCCTTTGCCAGAATGCATTTTTATGGTAAAGACTTCATCTTTTACTTTCTTATCAGCATGATGATGGTGCCAGAGCCTATTTTCATCATCCCCTCATATATTCTATTAAACAAATTCGGCTGGATAAACACCTATAATGCACTCATTATACCATGGATAGCAAATATCTTCACTATCTTTTTAATGAGACAACACTTTAAAACCATTCCACAGGACTTGCTCGATGCTGCCGCAATTGACGGATGTAGCCCCTTCAAGATACTTTACCGCATCATCTTGCCACTATCAAAGTCCATTATTGCGACTGCCTCTGTCTTCTCAATTATTGGTTCATGGAATAGCTTCATGTGGCCTCTGGTAATGACCAATAGCCCTGAACTGAGAGTCCTCCAAGTCGGATTGAGCTATTTCTCACAAGAGGCATCATCGCAAACCACTTTGCTCATGGCAGCCTCGTCTTTTAGCATTTTACCGCTGATAGTTATTTTCCTCTTTGCCCAAAAGAGCATCATCGAAAGCTATTCATCTTCTGGAATGAAGGAATAAATGAACAGAGAAAAAAGCATTATCCCACACATTATCGCCATCTGTTTTGCTGCCAGTTTATGGGGTGTAGATGGCGTTATCCTCACGCCACAGCTCTATGCATTAAATACTTCATTTGTAGTGTTTATCATACATTTTTTACCCTTTGCCTTGATGAGCATCATTTTTTATAAAGAATACCAAAAGCTAAAGAGCTTTACAAAAGAAGACTTCTTTCTCTTTAGCTTGCTGGCTATAATGGGAGGCTCATTAGGCACACTGGCAATAGTAAAAGCATTATTTTTAATGAACTTCCAAAAGCTAACAATAGTCGTTTTGCTACAAAAGCTTCAGCCAATCTTCGCAATTTTCTTATCTGTCATATTCTTAAAAGAGAAAGTAAGCCGTAGCTTTATCTTCTGGGCATTGCTTGCCCTTATTTCTGCTTATATTATGTCCTTCGGGTTAGTCCTACCGCAAGCTGATACATCAAAGATAGCATTACAAGCCTATCTACTTGCCATCATTGCTGCATTCTTTTTTGCTTCAGGCACAGTCATTAGTAGAAAAATTGCGACACGACATTCTTTCACGACTGCAACTTTTTATAGATACGGGTTTACCGCTATTTTTATGCTAATTTGGGTTTTAAGCACAGGCACCATTACAAATATCACACAAGCCACTCTTACTCACTGGATAGTTATTGTCACAATATCTTTGACAGTAGGTTCAGGCGCTATCTTTTTATACTATTACGGTATGCTCAGGGTAAAGGCAAGCATAGCGACTATTTGCGAATTATTCTTCCCTCTCACTGCTGTCATACTTGATTTAGTTTTACATAAAAACCAGCTTGCTCTTGAACAATGGGTTGCTGCCGCTGTATTAGTTATCAGTATCCTAACTATTTCCAGAAGGTTTGTAAACTAAACTTCTTTAATTCCCTTAGTAGAAAAAGCATTTAAATCAAGCTTTGCAAATTCTTTATTCAGGTACTTCCTGATTGCTGCAGCACCTATCATCGCAGCATTATCCATGCATAGCTTGATTGGTGGAAAATAAATATCAGCCTTGAGTTTCTTATTCGCTGCCTGCATCTGCTCTCTGAGATAACTGTTTGCAGAAACACCGCCTGCAACGATTATCTTTTTAATATTATTCTTTGTGGCATAAGCAATGGTCTTTTTCACCAGAATGCTCACTATGGCATGCTGAGCGGAAGCTACAATATCATTTAAATGAAGTTGAATAAATTCATCACTTTGCTTTCCAATATACTGCAAAACAGATGTTTTCAAGCCACTAAAGCTGAAATTATAATTGTCCTTTATATTCATAGCTTGTGGAAACTTATGAAAGTTAGGGTCGCCTTCTTTTGCCAATTTATCGATCACAGGTCCCCCAGGGTATCCCAGGTTTAGTATCTTAGCTATTTTATCAAAAGCCTCGCCAGCTGCATCATCAACTGTATTGCCTACTATTTGAAATTTACTCTCTGATTCAAACTCAACGAGCTCCGTATGCCCTCCAGATATCACCAGCGCCAGCCAAGGTGCTTGCAAGTCAGGGTTGGCTATTTTATTAGCAAAAACGTGCCCAAGCATATGATTAACAGAGATTAATGGAACCCCTAAAGACCATGCTAATCCTTTTGCAAAAGAAGTACCTACCAACAATGAGCCTATCAAACCAGGATTAATAGAAACAGCAATAGCTGAGATTTCTTCTAAATTGATCTGAGACTCTTGCAAAGCCATATCCATACAATAAGAGATATTCTTTAAGTGAAGCCTTGAAGCCAATTCTGGAACTACTCCCCCAAAATCATTATGGGCAAGCTGTGAAGAAATAATATTTGCATACAATTTATAATTAGTATCAATTATAGCAATTGATGTGTCATCACAAGAGCTTTCTATAGCAAGTATATATTCATTTTTCATTTCTTTGCCTTCTTATTTATCATAGCTTTTTTAGGTGAATAATCAACGACCTTAAGACTTTGGTATTTATTTACGGTAATTTCAACTTTACCATTAGATTTCTTGATTTTTGCTTTAATATCTTTAGTTTTCACAGCCTCAATATAGTCTTTATTACCTTCAAGAATCACAGTAACTGTATTTGGGAAGAAGCTAACTTCCTTGTCATAAATCTCAATAGGAATATTAGAGAAGGTCTTTTTTGCAATAATCTGATTTTGTTCTACCAAGCTAAAATGCTCAGGAATATACAATACCTTATTTGAAGAAACACTTGGCTTTATTTTCTTTTTTCCTTTAATCATTGCAATGCTTATTGGTTGTGTTACAACTATATCAATCTTCTGTACATCTTCAATTGGTCCAGATACTATAACGCTATTTTCATTGAGCTCTAAATTGCTTGCTTCAAAATACGCCTTTGCTTCCTCTGATTCATAGGTGATCAAAACGCCAACTTTTCTTTGAATCACTCTTTCTGTATATATTGATGTCCTCTCGATTTCGTCAATTGGTACAAATCTAATATTTTCATATTTTCTAAAATAAGGGACTAAATTCTCTGCAGATAGCTTATTACTGCCTACCTTTAAAGAAGATCCATCATATTCAATCGCAGGGTTTGATATATAAAAAGATAACAAATCCATGCCGCTCCCATTTATCTGAAATTTCAATTTATACACTTCATTCTTATCTACAAATATATTATCTGGCAAATCGACTACTATTAGCGGGATTGTCATAACTATGCTTTGTTCTTTTAGTAGATTAACTTGAACCCATATGATACAAGCAATTACGACTGCTAATATTTTTAAGCTAAGGTTATTTTTCATCTTCTCTCCTATTAAAACTCTTGATTGATGCTAAAATAATATGAGGGCTTACCATGATTAATTAAATCACTCTTCCAAGCAATATCCAGTTTCAAAATAAAATAGCCAATATTCATTCGTGGACCAAAACCAAAACCAAGAGTTAAATCCTGCAGCTTACCGTTTTTCATACCTTGAAAGCTATCTCCTTTATTCCAAACAGAGCCAATATCTGTGAAAATAGCTCCTCTAATATCACCAAGCGCTATAGGCAAGGGAAAACCTAACTTTATATAGTCAATGAATGGGTAACGTAGTTCTGCTGACATCAAAGCTTTTGATGTCCCAATCTTTTCTTTCTCATTGCCTCTGACGCCATTAAATCCCAATAAATTAAAGCCTTGAGGAAACCCACCACTACTATGCCCATATATAAATCTATTTGCCAAAGAAAATCTCTCAGTCAATGATTTATAAAACCTTATATCAGCATAATTTGTTAGAAAGTCATAATTCTCTTTTGCAAAATTCTTTTTAACTTGATAAAAAGCTCTAATACCAGACGCTGGTCCTGTACTACTATACAGCGCATTATCATAAATAAATGAAATGGCAGGCGAGGCATTCATTGTTTTATCAATAAACAAATCATGCCAATCCTCATCATCCCAACTGTAAATATCCCAGTCCTCTTGATATTCATACACGGACTGCTCCAAATCAATTCTAAAATACTTACTAAATGGGTATCGTAGTAAGACATAGGCGCCTAACTGCCTCTCTGTCAACCGATAGTATTCATCAAGTTGCCTATTATAATAGATAGCATCATCGCTTGTTTTATACACAGCCAACCCATAATCAATACGATAGGGCAAATACAAATATGATAAGATAAAATTAGAATCTTTGAGATCACCATTAATCTCCGCATTTATACCCAAAGCGTGGTTACCCATCAGATCAGTTAACCCTAATTGTACCACCCCCATTGTACCAATAGATGATGAATATGCCATTCCTCCCCAAAAGCTATCTATCTTAAGTTTCGGTGAATAGTCTCTTAGTAATGGCGAGGAATAATGCGTGCTGTCGGGCTTTTCATCTATTTTAGCAAGTGCCTCGATATTCTTCATGCGGTAAAATGCTAAGCTGTCTTTTTCAATGCTCTCAGGCTTTTGCCATAGACTGTCTTTCTGTTTTTTTTCTTTTACATCTTCAGGGCTCTTACCAAACAATACATAATCTTGAATATTAAAACGATCTTGAAAATCATCAATAGGACTAAAACTTTGTATTGGCGCACAAGCTTGGTATTCCAAAAAACCAAAAGGCATATTTAACAAATAAATATCCCAAGCACCCCCATTAAAACAAGAGAAAACAAGCATGTCATCATCTGAAGATAAATCAGCATCCAAAACTCCTGAATAAAAAGTATCAAATGATGCCATGGTGCTGTTAATAATATTTATTGCTTTTAAATTGCTAACACCATTCTCTTCAGACACATACAAGATCTCCTCATTATTAGAACGCCATAAGGGGAAGCTATTATTAAAGTCATCAAAAGTCACTTGATAAAAGCTTGCATCTTCTATGTCATATATAAAAATATTAGAATTGAGCTTAGAAAACACATGGTCATATTTTGAGTTTTCTTTAAAACTACGCTCAGAAGTAAAGACGATCTTCTTTCCATCATACGACCAGCGTGGCTGTGCGTCTTTATAATGATCATCTGTTATTTGCGTCAATGATTGATCCTTTAAATCATAAATATACAGATTGTTTTTATTATTCGCTTGTCCAGAAAAGGCTATTCGCTCGCCAGTTTTATCGACATCTATCTCATATATTGCATCAAATTGATCAAGTTGAATACTTGATTTTACCTTCTTTTTTTTGATATTATAAATATAAATCTTGTCGCCATCGATCGTCTTAGCTACAAAAGCGATATCTTCTCCATTTGGAAAATAGCTGATATTGCTACGCTGGAAGTGAAACTCCTCAAAACGAGAATCAAGCTCGCCCTGCATTATCTTTTTAGGTTTTTTCTTTTGCTCATAAGGTGAGACTTCCCAAATACCCGTTCTTGCCATTTTATCTGAAAAGAAAACAACCTTACCTGTATTTGGTGAAAAGCGTGGAGAATAATTCATGCTTGCTTTAAAATCCTCAGCATTTGTAAGCCTTTCACACTTCTCCATTGGCATAAAATGGTTCTCAATAATTGGATAATACTTTCTCTTTAAATATAGATGAAAACGCTTTTCTATATCACTAAACTTCTGTCCAAACATCCTTTGACATGCTGCATCAAGGTCACTGGAAATTCTTAATTGATAAAAGAACTTCGTTGGCATATCTTCGCCATATTCCTCTCCAAGCCATACAAGAAAAGCCTCGCCAAGCCGATACGCATAATAACCAGAGATATTATTTATAGGGTAAAGTCGATCATTGAGCACCAGATCGAGCACAAACATATTATTATATGCATCGTCGCCTCCGATAGACAAATACTCTGGCAACCCCTCAGAAAACCAAAATGGCAAATAGCTAAAGTTATTATCAAATAGAGGGTTCCTCAAAAAGCTACCAGAAATATCATTCACATAAGCATGGGTAAGCTCATGAATAAGCACTTCTTCAAACTTCTTATAGCTACCGTCAAATGGTACTACGACCCTATTCCTCACACTTTCGGTAAAGCCGCCAACACCTTCAGTTAGAAGAGGATAAATTATATTTGTAGTCTGAAATTCTTGTTTTGACTGATATATTATGATAGGCACGCGCCTCTGTAAAGGCATTTTAAAATAAGAGTTTAAATGATAATAGGCGCTTTCTGCAATATAGGCAATTGTCTGACCAAACAGGTCATCTTGCTTTGTATAATGAATATCAAAATGCTTTGTTTCCAAGACTTTCCAATCAATCTTTGACTTTTGAACCTTGTTTTGCCCATAACTATATGCATTTAAGCTAATCGCTGCAAGTAATATTAAAATAATAAGAATATGCTTTTTCATTTCCACCTTATTCATCTTAAAAATCTACATAGTTTAACTATTTACTATGCCTTTTATTTCATTTTAAAAATGTGTTTTTTTAAGTCAAGATATTTATTTTAGAATGAGATTTTTTCTCTAACCCTTATTTTTTCAATGAAGAAAAGTGATAATAATATTATTTTTTTAGGTCAAAAGAAGGGCTCTTTTTACCTCAAAATTACATGTCTCTCGCTTGATATTTATAAACAATTTAACAGCAGGGCTAACTATCTATATTTACATATAATTATCTGCTTTGATCCCTCTTGCATTCCCCTTGCTATCTTGGAGAACTTAAGGTAATCTTATAGGAATCTAAAGGAGATCCAAAGGACATTTTTTATTAGAAAAAGGAGGACAAAGAAGGCATGTTTTTAAGTCAGAAAATTATACAAATAAAAAAGGGCGGGAAGCACGCCCTTAATATTATATTTCATTTATTTTAGTAAAACTGCCTTCTTGTAACCGTATGTAATACCATCGACGTTCAAACGATACAAATAGACACCAGAACTTATTTTATTACCATTCCAAACAACATATTGATTTTTTAGGTCGTCAATGTTGATGGGCAAGGTTTGCACCTTCTGCCCTTTGATATTGAAGATGTCTATTTGAGCATGCTTAACGTTATTTTTGTCGATGGCAAAAGTAATGCGTGTTTCTGGGTTAAAGGGGTTTGGATAGTTGCCCTTCAGTTGGATAGTAGGTTTAACCACAGTAGGAGAGTCAATATTTACAAAATCTGGTGTAAAAGATGAAATACAGATATTATCGATATCCCAACCAGGATCTGTCAACTCAGGCATGTTTGTATCATTTTCCAAACCATCTTTTAATCTAAAGCGGAAATATACGCTTTGCCCACGATAATCATTAAGTGAGATAAATGTATTATGCCAATTATCATATTGCCCTGCTCGAGTAAACAAAGTCGTCCAATTCTCTTTATCCGTAGAAATATCAATAGTCACAAAATCATGATCCCACTCAGTGTAAATGCGATGTTTTACCATCATATTTACATCTCTATTTGTGTTATCAGGCAAACTAATAGCTTCGGAATTGATCATCCAAACATCACACCCAGACTGATAAAGTCCTTTTCCACCCCAGCTGTCTGCAGCAAAGTGTCTATTTTCATCAAATACAGTTGTCCAAGGACCTTGTACATCCCAATCAGCTAAGCCATTATTAAAGTTTTCATTGAAAATAACTTCTTCATCATTAAGATTAAATGTGAAATAGCTCATGCCTTGTATATTAAGCGTTTTTTGTGTACTATTATTATCTGTAAAAATAGTAAAAGTATGCTCCCCTTCACTGATATATGTGTCAAACACGCCATTTTCACAATATAATGTATCTGGAACTATGTCAGAAATGATAAGTTGTGCATTGACAGGCTGATTATTCACTTTTATACTACCATGAACTCGATAAATTGGCAATGGATTGAGTGCGACATTGAGTCTTTTCCAGCCTCCATAGTTGACAGTAATATTGTTCAAAGTCTGACTTTCATAGCCATTCGCTTGGATAGTAACAGTATAGTTCCCTGCGAGTAATGGTCGCCAAAAACGCCCATATTCAGCATTTGACATACGTGGCATTAACTGTTTAGAATCTCTTCCATGTACAATAATTTCAGCTCTTAAAGGATTGCCTGTCACAGCATCTGTGATATTACCTGTCAAACAAGAGAGTTCAATACTCTGCTCACTTATTGGCATAGCTCTATTTAACATCCACTTAACAGCTTCGGTGCAACGTTCAATAGTAGAATTTAATACCTGCTGATTTGGTTGAATATCAGATGTACCGCATTCTACGACTAATTGAATTGTCCCCAATGCGAGATAAGCCCATATATTTGAAGTACTTACTCTACCCAAAGAAGGAGCGTTTTCATAAAACCCAGAACCTGATTGTCTTGGTATTTTGTTTGCAAAGTTGAGTCCAATATTTGAATTAATATCCAAGTCTGGAGCAGGTCTTACATTTTTAAAGTTAAATGGAGGATATACTTTCTCAGATAAGTTGCCCGTACGGCTTGAATGCCACATAACTGAGTAAACAAACTGATATTTTTCCATAAAGTTTTTAATAGCAACAGATTCGCTTTCAGAAAAAGGTGCAGGACCTCTATAATAATCATAAACTTCATACCCTGAAGGGGCATAAAGTGAATCCCCGTGCACCCAGTGAGAGCCGAAGTTTCTGTTTAAATCAACACCATCGATGTCATTCCCTTGCCCTGGCACAAAATCAAATATACCATTGAGATTATTATCTCTCAAGTTTTTTCTATAGGTCAGATCCTGCCCACTCATTACAATGGTAAGCCCGTCAGGATTCATGCATGGGACAAACCATATTTCAAGCATTTCAAGCCAATCGCGATATGGTTGCTGATTTCTTTTTTGCACAAACTCTTTGATATTTGACATGACAATTTCTTGCCCCATTATTTCTTCAGAATGTATGTCACCGACAAATAGCAATCTTGGCACATCTTTTTCAACATTAACGTTTTGGCTGACTTTCACTGCCCAAATAGGCTGTTGAAGAACTTGCGTATGACCAATAGAATCGACTCTAATATAATTTGGTGCAATTGCTACTAATGAGTCTATCACTGCTTTCATCTGATCGTAGCGATGATAATATGCAGGGGGTGGTTGCTGTGCAAATAATGATATAAAAATAAATATACTTATTAATGATAATAATATCTTTTTCAAAGGTCCTCCAATTTAATATTTTCTGGTTTTAATAGCACAATTTATTCCAATCATATTAATTGTGTGCATTTATAGGTTTCTTTTTAAAGAAAATATAATAGGTTACTGCTGATAAAAAGTAGGCAAGAATTGTAACATAAAAAGAAAATTCAAATGAATATTTCTCGATAATTTGCCCACCAGCCCATGCACTGACAGTCCAAGCCCCTTGCCAGCCGAGGGTCGATATCGCATTGGTAAAAGACTGTTCATTAGGCTTTACAAGCTCCATTTCAAAGTTTGAACTAATAGGCAAATTCATGTTCATCAATGTGCCACGCATGATAAAAGCGATCACAGCAAGTGGCAAATAGCGTGACATAGCCAAAATAAACATAAAGGGGATAGACAATAGCTCGGTGAGCACAATACTCTGCATCATACCAAACTTCTTTGTGATAAAAGGCGCAGACATCATGCCTATAAAGAGAAAAACCTGCATGATGGAAAAGAAAAAGCCGATTGTCTCAGATTCGAGATCATATTCATTTTTGAAGTAAAGATTCATAAAGGGTATCACCAACCCCGCACCAAAACCAACAAGTACTTTGGGGATCATTAAGCGGCTGATAATGGGCCAATTGTAGCTCTTTATCTTGGCGAACAAATTTGTTGGGTTCTTTGGTATTGCTGCTTGTTTAATGAATAAAAATGGGAAAATAGACACCATTGTTCCAACAATAGATATATATAAGGCAATTTCATAAGCTAATGACAAACTGTCAGTCAATTTGGTAAAGAGTACAAGTTTAGGCAGATAACCACCAATGATAAAGCCAAAAAGCTGGGACAACATCGATAGAGCTGAGCTTACACTAAAGAGGTAGATGCGCTCACTCTTGGTACTATTTCGCATAAAAAAAGGTGCAATAGACACACGATAGACAGTGATAAAAGAGTTTGCAAAAAACATAAATACAAAGATTAAAGAGAGAGTCTTGCTAAAAATAGAAAAGAAATAAGATAAACAGGCAAGAACTGTTGAATAGATTAAGATCTTTTTAACATGCACCCTCTCTAAAAGCATAGCCGCAGGAATCGCTACCAGGGCTGAACCGAGCGAGCCCCAAGAGAGTATCTGTCCTATCTGAGATTCTGTAAATCCGTGCTCTTTTAAATAAAGATTAAATAGCAAGCTAAATACGGATAAGCCAATACCATTAAATATCCCGCCAAACAAAAAGAGCTTGGCATTCTTTGAAAAGAGCCTTAAATGCACTAAATATACTATGATAAATTTCTTCATTTATATTCTATACCTACTTTCAAAACCTTTGAACATAAGGGAAATAGTCTATCGTTTCATTTATAAAATCAAAATGTTGTGTCAAACTTGTTCCCAGTATAATATTGTTTCCATTAGCTATATGCCGCTCAATGAGTGATTCAACAATATCTGTATATCTTTTTTCAAAGTTTTGAAATGGTTCATCCAAAACCAAAACATTAGGACTGATTATACATGAACGAATAATACCAAAAATCTTTCTTTGCATAAAGCCAAGCTCGACTGGTCTTTTATGCAAGTATTGGCTAATCTTATACATACGAATAAAGTCATTTACATACTGTATTCTTTCATTATTGGTTAATTCTTTCATGTTAAAATTTAAAGAAAGCATCAAATTCTCAAATATTGTTAAATTAGATACCATTACGCCATGCTGATAGCTATAGCTAATCATCCTCTTTATCTTTTCATAATTTACTTCTGAACAATATCTTAGATCTTCTCCAAAGATAAGTATTTCACCAGATTCAGGACCAATGACCCCGCTAATTAGCTTGAGAAAAGTACTGAGACCACTGTTTACTCGGGTATTTACCAAGATATTTTGTTTTGTCTCTATTTGCAGGTTCTCAATCTCTAACCAAGAGGTGCTTGAGACTGGATGTTTGATATTATTTATTTGTATTGTTGTATTCATAATTATTAAAAGAGTGCAAATGACACTGAAATTAAAAGGTCAACTACTATGATCGTGCTTATACAATAAACAACTGCCTTAATCGTTCTTTGCGGCACTTGAGTTATCGCTTTATCAACTTGAAAAGCTTGATAAGACGAGATTAATGAAATTAATATTCCAAATACTAAAGATTTTAGGATTGACTGGGCAAAATCACTGATTGTTAAAGCCTTAAAAAGGCTATATACAAAGCTTGAAAAAGGATAAGGATGCATAAGGTTAGCTATCAGCCAGCCGCCAATGTACGTTGCGACATTGAAATATATTGTTAAAACAACACAAGATACTGTTACGCCAACTAATCGAGGGATTATCAAGTAAGAAATTGGTGAGATACCAATAGAGTCGATTAATTCTATTTCTTGATTAACTTTCATATTAGCAATCTCGGTGGCAATAGCTGTACCAGAGCGTGCTACAATCAAAAATGCAGTCAGCACACTGGAAATCTCGCAGGTAATAGCTTTTACTAAGATGTCAAAAAAGAGCTGGCTTTGACCAAGATTGATCAATAAAGAGCCAAATTGCCCTATCAGTAAGCCTCCAAGAGCAGTTGCTAATACCAATATCAAGCCCAATGCTTCATAACCCGTAAAAAGGATTTGACGTAGAAGAACCAATGAGCTAACATTTGTTTCTTTATAAAAGCTTGCAAACTTAAAAAAGACCTCTAATGAAAAAGAAATAAAACTAATAAAGCCCCAAAAGCCTGATTTAATTTCATTAGTTACTTTTTTTAACATACATCTCTATTCTGATATCGCCTTCAATTTCCTTTATTGAAGTAGTTTCTAATTCAATCGCTTTATCTATCGATCCCACATCAAGATGAGAGTAGACAGAATAATTGGCTCCAAGTATTTTTGGAGATACATAATAATAAATTTTATCTACTAACTTTGCTTTTAAAAATGATGAGCTCAACTTGGCGCCACATTCTACCAATACAGCAGTAATCTTTCTTTCAGCAAGAAAAGATAATAGTGCTTCCAAATCAATGCCATTTGTGTCGGATGGTAATAAAACAATCTCTACACCCATATTCTGTAACTGCTCAACCTTATTCTCATTATCAATATGCGTATTAGAAGCAACTATTATAGTTGGATAAGTCTTCGCTGTTTTAACGATTTGATAGTCTAAGGGTGTTTTTAAATGCGGATCTAATACAACTCGCAAAGGTGATTTAATAGTGCTTTTATTGGCAGTTGTCTCAAGCACTTTAAGATCGTCTTCTCTGATATTTAACATAGGATCATCTGCCAAAACTGTTCCAATACCTGTAATAATTGCAGATACTTCTGTTCTCAACAAACGCCCATCTTGACGTGCTTTTTCATTGGTGATCCACTTAGATTCACCATTAGAAGTAGCAATTTTACCATCAATACTTATTGCATTCTTCATTATCACAAAGGGTCTGTTCTTGTTCACAAAATGCAAATAATACTCTAATTGTTTGTGAATCTCCTTTGTCATATTTCCTACACTGACTCTTATACCAGCCATCTTTAATGCCTCCACCCCCTTGCCACTGACGAGAGGATTAGGATCAAGCATACCGATATGAACAGTCTTGATTCCTGCATCAATAATCGCTTTAGTACAGGGAGGTGT
>JAKPKU010000137.1 GCA_029553545.1 Candidatus Cloacimonadota bacterium | reverse complement strand
TGATATTATTGTAAAAAGGCATTTTTTCTTATCCTTTTTTGTTATTTTTGAATAATTACGACCTCTCTAAAAATGAAAATCAAAATCTGAACTTTATGAATGCTTTTATTGTCAATATAACGGCTTTATTCAACACCCTCTATATATATAGAGGGTTTATTTTTATTTTTGGTTCTACTTTATTCTTTTATCAGTTATTTTGGTTACTATACAGCAGCATCTATAGATATTCTTTGGTTTGTAGATAAGAAGCAGAATAAAAAGTAGAGCATTGTATATTGATAAAAGCAAATAGCAATAAAGTCAAACACTGAAGATTTTTTCAATACATACAATATTTTAATATTTTACTTGACAATTTATCTAAAAAATAAGATTTTAAGTTTAATTAACTATGATGAAGGTGTAAATTGAAAAAGAAAATTTTAATCATTACAACTGGTGGAACGATAGCGATGAAATATGACTCTGAGAAAGGCGTGATCCCCTCTGATGAGTTAATAGATTTTTTACAGAAGTTCCCCAAATTAAATGCAACAGCCAATATCGATATTTTAGAGTTTGCCAATATACCAAGCCCTTATATGACACCTGAAAAGATGTTTGAGCTTGCTAAGTATGTCGATTTGAAGATTATTGATTATGATGGTATCGTAATTACACACGGTACAGATACTCTCGAAGAAACTGCGTACATGCTGGATCTGACTTTAACAACAAGAAAGCCAGTAATCTTTACGGCTGCGATGAGATCAGGAGACGAATTAGGGCTTGATGGACCTCGTAATATTGTAGGGTCTGTGCGCGTTGCGGCACATCCAAGCTCGATAGACAAGGGCGTTTTGGTGGTAATGAATGATGAGATTCATACTGCGCGCGATGTTATCAAGGTTGATACAGGTAGAGTAGATTCCTTCGAATCGCCAGGATATGGGACCTTAGGCTATATTGACTCAGATGATATCATTTATCATCGCCAGATAATTCAGAGAGATAGCGTCTGGACAGATGTTATTGAGCCCAATGTTGACTTGATTAAAATGGTTTCTGGCATGGATAATAGGTTTCTTAATTGTTCATTAGATAATAATGCAAAAGGTATCGTTTTAGAGGCATTTGGCAGAGGGAATATTCCCCCTTATCTTGTTGAAACAATTGATAAGCTTGTTAAAAACAATATCATCGTAATCTTAGTATCACGTGCATATACAGGCCGAGTATTGCCAGAATATGGCTATTCTGGTGGCGGTAAAGACCTCGTAAATCACGGTGTAGTAATGGGTGGAGACCTCAAAGGACCAAAGGCAAGAATAAAACTCATGTGCCTTTTAGGTAAATATAAAGACCCTGAAACAGTAAAAAAAATGTTTTTATAAAAAGAGAGGAGATATTATGAAAGGCTCAATGGTCGCACTTGTGACACCATTCAAAAACAATGAAATCGATTACAATGCACTCGAGAGATTACTTGAATTTCACCTTCAAAACAAAACTGATGCTATTGTCTTTTTGGGAACAACTGCAGAAACAGCGACTCTTGCAAATGATGAAAAAGAAAGCTTGTTACGTTTTGCTACTCAAAGAGTTAAAGGTAAAATGCCTTTTATCATCGGCACTGGCACTAATAATGTAAAACAAACAATAATAAACACCAGCCGCGCTGAGCATTATGAAGCAGATGCAGCATTAATCGTCACACCATATTACAATAAGCCAACTCAAGAAGGCATATACCTCTATTATAAGGAAATTGTGAGCAAAACAAATATCCCTATCATCATGTATAATGTGCCTGGCAGAACGGGTTGCAATCAATCTGCTGATACCACAATCAGACTGGCAAATGATTTTCCTGGTAGAATCATTGCTATCAAAGAGGCAAGCGGTGATTTGGTACAAGCTGGCAAGATTATCAAACATGCACCAAAAGACTTTATTGTTCTATCTGGTGAAGATGCACTTAATCTACCATTAATGTGTATTGGCGCCAAAGGATGCATTTCAGTGACAGCAAATATTGTCCCTCTGCAAATGAGTAATATGATTCACGCTGCATTGGAGGGCAATTACGAAGAAGCAAAAAGAATACATCTTGAACTTATTGAAGTAAACCAAAATATGTTTATCGAAACTAATCCAATACCTGTCAAAAATGCATTAGCAATGATGGGCTACATTGATAAAGAGGTTCGTTTGCCGCTTTGTGACTTAAAAGCAGAGAGCCTCATCACCCTCGAAAAATGTTTAAAAAGCCTTAAACTTATTTAAAAAACATTAATGACAAAGGAAAAGAGACAAGATAGGACCCTAAAAAGGAAATGGGGTATTGCTGACTCTCATAATATAGTTTGTCATAAAACAAAACGCTTTGAAAGTATGATCGTATGCGCAAGCAATTGTCCTACTCGCTGCGATCTTTTCAGGCGTTTTTTTAATGTAGAAATTCTACTTGAGTTCATTGAACAACACCCAGAATATGAAATAATTGGAGAAATCATGAATGAAACAAAAAAAACAAGCAAAGCAACTTTAAAAGCAAAAGCTAATGAAGAAAAACTCTTTTGGGTAATTACAGATAATAACTATGAAGAAGTAACTGAATCAGAATTGATTAGCAACCCTGTACCCTATTTAGGCAAACAGATACATGAAAAACCAAGAGATGAATTTGAGCTAATTGTTACCTTAAAGAAAAAGCAAATCAAGAATACTTAGCCCATCATTTTTATTAGAATAAGAATATCTTGCCTATATTTGCTGAAGAGCTCATTTACTACAGTTGCATAATAAGTCCAATAAAACTGTAGTAAGTACATGCCAAGCAAGATATTTAATACAAGGATAATACTGAATACATCAGCTTCTTGTACCATTTTGTTTAGTATTCCAACCATAATTCTTATCAGTAAAAGCAGTATCATGATGGGTGCTGCAATTCTTATGCCTGCAACGACAATTGCAGACAACATAGCAATAAACTTTGGCAATAGTTCAGCTGGCAATTGCAAGCCATTTAAGGGCACAATTACAAAGCTATCAGCAATAACTCTAATAAAAAAATGATGCCCATTAACTGCCAAAATCAATAAGACGGCAACGATATTAAATAATTCGACAATTACTTGAGATTCTTCGCTATATAAAGGGTCAATTGTTTCAGCCATGTTAATGCCCATTAAATGTCCAACTTGGCTGCCTGCAAAGCGAAAGCTTTCAAAAACAACGGCTGTAAACATACCAATACATAAACCCACTACAGCCTCTTTTATAGCATAGAAGATCAGTGCGACAAACTCCATAGGTAAGCTTTTTTCATATGGTATAATCTTAAATAATATTAATGATAAAAAAAAAGCGAAGAATACCTTTAGGCGTGGATCTAATGATTCATTTGAAAAGATTGGCAAAACGCTGATTAATACAGCGATTCTGATAAAGATTAATAACCAATTTTGAAATTCAATTAAGGTTATACCTAATGTCTCAAACATCGTTTAAACCGCTATTTAACAGTAGTCATTATACTCATGATATAATTGAAGTATTCGATAAATTTGTTTATCATCCATGGTATTGTGAGCAGAAGTACAATCATAATAGATAGTATTTTGGGGATAAAAGTAAGAGTCATTTCTCTAATTTGAATAACAGACTGCATAATCGATAAAAGGACACCAATCACTAATCCTGTGATAAGTATTGGTGCAGAAATAATCATTGTATAATAAAGTGTTTTTGTGGCAATCTCAACAACAAGTTCTTGGCTCATTTTTCACCTACCAATTAATACTTTTAACAAGGGTTTGAATAATTAAATACCACCCGTCGACAATAATAAAGAGCAGAATCTTAAGTGGTGCAGATATCATAGCAGGCGGCAGCATCATCATGCCCATGGACATTAGAATACTGGCGACAATCATATCTATCATTAAAAAGGGGAGATAGATCAAAAAGCCCATTTCAAAGGCAAGTCGAATTTCACTTAAAGCATATGCACTAACTAAAATAGGAAGAGTAATGTCATTTGCATTTTCTGGTTTTGGCATTCTTGAGGTATTGAGCATCAGTGCTAAGTCTTTTTCTCTTGTTTGTTTAAGCATAAAGGTTCTCAATGGAGAGATACCTTCTTTATAAAACTCTTCATGTGTCAATTCTGCGCGCAAATAGGGCTGTAATGCTTTGTCATTTATCTCTTTAAAAATAGGACTCATAATAAAAAAGGTCAGTAATAATGATATGCTGACCATAATCTGATTGCTCGGCACTGGTTGTGTGCCCAAAGCTTTTCTGGTAAATGACAGCACAATTGATATGCGCGTAAAGCAAGTCATCATAATCAAAATAGACGGTGCTAAAGAAATCACAGTAATAATAAACAAGATTTGTAAGCTATTAGCAACATCTTTGGGGGTGTTTGCAGGCTCAAAGCCAATATTGATACGTGGCATCACTTGCGCATAAACACTGCATACGCCTAAAACTAAAAGCATTAAAAGAACAGTTTTTTTATTAAATAGTCGATAAAAGTTGTTGAGTACTTTTTGCATGATTACCCTTTTGGTTTTCTAAATTTGTTAAAGTATTTTAAGAAATCGGCATTCGCTTTTTGTGATTGAAAATTAATTATCTCATCAATATCATCTTGATTATCAATCTTATCAATAACTTGGATACTGTTTTGATTGGATAATATGATATAAATCTTTTTATTAACTTTCACAATCTGCATATACTGTTTATATGCGAGAGGGTGAGATTCTATGACATTTATAAGGTTATTAGCATTAGAATTGAGATTATGATTTAAAGATTTTACAAACTTCAAAACCAGATAAAGAAGCAATGATATGATAGCTAAACCAAATAGCATTTTGAACATCATCCAACCAAAAGATGGAGAATTAACTTTGTTTATTTGCCCGACTTCCCACACTTGGTCAGTGCTATCTTTGGCGGTGTATAGCGTATCTAAAGTGATATTATGCAGAGCAGTGCTATCTATTTGTGAGAATAAAATGCTAAAATATAAAAGAAAGATGATAAAAAAGGTTGATTTCATCAATCTTGCCCAAGGCTTTTGATTCTTTCTTCTCTCGAGACCAAACTCACAATACGAACTGCATAGTTTTCATCAGCAACCATTACTTCTCCTACAGCAAACTTCTTGCCATTAATCATCAAGTCAACAAGATCGCCAGCAAGCTTGTTTAGTTCGACAACTGAGCCTTGTCCAATTTCTAATATCTCTTTGATTTTCATATCTTTTCTACCGAGTTCAACTGAAACAGGCAAAACAACGTCAAGTAATACATCAATATTAATGTTTTTACCTGAACTGGGGCGAACTTCTTCAAACTCACTAAATTGAGCTCTGGACACCTTAACTGGCTCTTCTTGACGAGCTGAGCCAGACATTGAAGGAGGAGCGTCAAATGCAGGTTCATTCTGGGCTTGAAAGCTGTCATTGATTGCATTTATAGCTTGATCATCAAAAAGAATATAACTATAAAAAGACTTCCCAACAACTGTAAACTGGATGGTCTGCATTTTATGATCAACTAAAAAGTCTTGCTGTATTTCCATATCTGTTAACTCAATATCGCCAACAGTGCCGCTAAGATTGACACCTTCACCAGCAAATTCCCCCGTCATACTGCCAAGTATTTGATTACACATTTCTTTCATTGCATCATTGTGCTCTTCAGGAATGTAGTTTGTGTCACCTTCTCCCAGCATCATTAAATCTGCAAGAATAGCAACAGAGCTTTTATCAAACATTAATTGCAATTGAAATGTTTGACTACCAGAGTACATTATCGATAAAACCACACATGGTATTTCAATACTTGATTGAATCGTTTCAAAATTAAAATTGCCAAACTCTAATGCGGTGAAATCGATGCTTTGGTTCGTAATAGTGCCTAAAACGCCTGAGGCATTACTTGTGAAAAACTCTATAAATTTTTGTATTTGTGGAGAGTTACTCATATTATATCTCCTTCATCATCTGTAATATGTTCCACTTTGAATGAATATTTTTTATTGCTTACTCCTGGCGAGCCAGAAAATAAATTTAGGTTTTGAACTTTTGCGACACACGGTTCATGAATTGTTTTCTTTAATACTAATATATCGTTTTTTTCCAATTCTACAAAGTCTTTTACCAATAACTCTGTCTCTCCAATTTCAACAGAAAACTTTACAAAAGTATTTTCTAAGGATCGATACAAACTTTTTGAGTCTGCTTCGTTTGGTTTTTTCTTTGTTAATGCCATGTAGTTTTTTGTGATTAGTTTTTTTAGTATTGGTTCAAGCATAAAATATGGGAAACAGAGCAATATATAAAACTCAAAATTGCGTGCAATGACGGGAAAGTTAAAAACAATCATAGTTTCTGACGCAGGTGCAATAGTAACTAATTGAGGGTTTGTTTCAAAAGTCAATACATTTGGCTGTATTATGTCTATATGCTGCCAAGCTTCTTTTAAAAACTCTAAAATGCGCTCAGATACGCCGTTCATCACTGAACGCTCGATGATAGTCGGTGTTGTTTCATTTCTTTGAACATTACTACCAGTACCACCAAAAAGTCGATCAATAACAAAAAAAGACAAGTTTGGGTCAATTTCTAAAAGGGCTTGACCATCAAGGTTTGTCACATCAAAAATATACATATAAGTAAAATCAGAAGCGGACATTGTGAACTCTAAATATGTGACTTGTTCGATAGTAGGCGGTTTAACATCGATCATTGTTCTAAGCTGATTTGACAAATAAGTTGCCAATAATCGAGCAAAATTGTCATGTATATTTCTTAATATCTTTAGCTGTTCTTTTGAAACACGATCTGGATGTCTAAAGTCATAAAGGCGTACATCCTTCTTTTTGTTTTCAAACTCAAATAATTGCTCTGGTCCTTGCTCTTGGGAGAGCAATGCATCTACTTCTTCTTGCGTTAAAAGCTTACTCATTAGTATTACAACCTATTGTATAACAAATTGCGGGATTAAAACAGTGGTAACTTTTCCTTCATTTAACATACTATTGATTTCTTTTTTGATATCTTTTTTAAACTTTTCTCTATTGTCAATATCTTGCAGTTCTTCTTTTTCTAAAAGTGAGAAATAAGTTAGGATCCTATCTTTTATTAACAAATCTTTATTCTTTAGCTCGGTTGCCAAGTTGACATTCTTTGTTTGGTGTTCGAGAGCGATAGATACGACAAGAAAGCTTTCTGGAGAGTTTCTTGGATTGACAACAATATCTGATAATTCTGTTACCATATACTCTTTTATATAATCTTTTGATTTTGAGTTTTCAGCAGCACCACCTTGTTCAATTACGGGCTCTTTTTTTTCAGCTTCGGTTTTAATAGGCTTCATCTTTTGATCGCCTTTATTAGCAATAATAAAATATATTACGCCAGCAATAATAATCTGTACAACAACAATTATAATAATGACTAACATATTTATTTTCCCATAATTATTCTTCTTCATATTTATTCTCCTGCACTTGAAATAATACTCTTTCTTACTTCGCCTCTTAAATTAATATATATTTCTACTCGTCTATTTAGTTCACGCCCATCGTCAGTTGTATTGTCTGCAATAGGTCTTGTATCACCATAGCCAATAACCTGAAAACGACTACTATTTACTCCAAAATCATTCAATTGTCTTGTTACAGAAAGAGCTCTTGAAAAAGATAGTTCCCAATTTGATGGGAAAACAGGCGAGTTAATAGGCAAATTATCAGTATGTCCTTCTACTCTAATTTCATAAGGGAAAAGGATTAAGACATCAGAAATAAGCTTTAGAATCGGTTTGGCAGATTCTTTTAAGTCAGCTGAACCAGTAGTAAAAAGCATTGGGGCTGCCAAGCTAAAATGTATAGTATCTTTATTATGAGTTATCTTTAATTTTTCATTTTCGCCAGATTTTTGAGCAGTGGACTTCATTTCTTTTATTAATTCTTCTATCATCTTATCTGCTTTGCCTCTTCCAACAGAGAATAAAGGCATTTTTGTCAAAGGTAGCACTTGTCCTTGTGTCCCTTGGAGTACACCTAAAGCCCCTCTCAAGGAGGTTGCAGCCATTGAGAATTTTGATTGTTCAACAGATGAAAAAGATATTAAGAGGACAAAAAATGTGAGCAATAGTGTCATCATGTCGCCATAAGTGAGCATGTATTCTGGTGCACCGACTTTTGGACACTCTGGACATTTCTTTTGTCTTGCCATTATTTTGAGCCTTTTCTAAACTTTGGTGGAATATAAGTTTCCAGTTTATCTCTTAATACACGTGGGTTGTCTCCTGATTGAATTGACAATATACCGCTTAGGATAATGTTTTTTTCTAATACTTCATGTTTTGATCTTCTATCAAGTTTTGTTGCAATAGGAATGCAAACGGTGTTGGCAATTAAAGAGCCATAAAAAGTAGTAATCAAAGCAACCGCCATACCTGCACCAATATTACTTGGATCGTCCAAAGCCTTTAGCATTTGTATCAAACCAATCAAGGTACCAATCATACCGAAAGCAGGAGCAACTGAGCCTAAGGCATCGAATATGTCTTTACCAGTTTTATGCCTATCTTCAATATTTTCAATTTCAATACCCATGACACCCTCAATGACCTGAACCTCATTTCCATCGACAGCAAGTTGTATTGCCTTTTTTAAAAACTCATCGTCGAGATTACCAAGCTCTCTTTCAAGAGCTAATAGCCCTTCTCTTCGAGCCTTTTCGCCCAAATCAACGAGGCTGTCAATTAGCTTTGCATAATCAGTTGGCTTTGTAAAAAAAGCTTTTTTTAAAGCTGTAAATGCACCTAATAGCTCTGGTATAGGGAATGACATGAGAACTGCAGCTAAAGCGCCGCCAACTACGATATAGACAGAAGGCATGTCAATAAAAGCCATTAAATCGCCAGCTTGTATAATTGGTATAAATACCAAAGCATAAGCTAAAACTAAACCAATTATTGTACCTAAATCCATAAAAACCTCAGTGTTTTACTTTGCTTGCATGTCCCAATTTTTGAAAGTTCTATTCTTAAACTCAATTATTTTTTCAATTACTTCTTCAATAGTTTCCTTGACTATTAGTTTTTTACCTGTAGTTAAACTAATAATTGTATCAGGTGTCGATTCGATAAATTCCATCAAATCATTGTTTATATAAATCTCTTGCCCGTTAATTTTAGTTAGTCTTATCATTTTTCCTCCAATCTTGAACCACTTTATCTAAAATACATAAATAAGTCAATATATAGTTGCAAAAAATTGATTCTTTTTTCAAAGTATTACTTTAATTGCAAATAAAGGATACTTTTATTATTTCACATCTATGCCACTTCTAAATATTTATCGATCACATTTGCTATTTCTTTAAATATTATTAAAAACGGGCAAGCGAGCTTGCCCGTTTTATCTATTTAGTTTAACGTTTCATACGATCGATGATTGTTGAGAGGATCATATCAGAAGTGTTGATAACTTTTGAGTTTGCCTCTAAAGCTCTCTGTGATATAATCAGCTTTGCAAATTCATCAGTCAAGTCGACATTTGAGCTCTCAAGATAACCAGCTTTTATTACTGATTTGTTGTTTTCTCCTGCCCAGCCAACAATAGCATTGCCTGAAGAGCCATTTGAAGAGAACAAGCTATTTCCTTCTTTTTGCAAGCCTGCTTCGTTGGTGAAGCTTGCTAATGCCATTTGAGCTAAGGTTTTAGTAACACCATTTGAGTAAATACCAGAGATGATACCTTGGTCATCAATATTAATATTATTTAACACGCCAAGAGCATAACCATCTTGCTGAATAGCAACGTTCGTACTTGGTGAAGCTAATTGGGTCATACCAGAGAAAGAGCCAGCGTTACCTGCATTGAGGATAATACTTACTTCACCACCGCCTGGAGCATTGAATTTTAATGCGTCACCATTATCATAGAGGAACGCTTTAAGAGAGCCATCTTCATTAAATGTTGCTGTACCGCTATTACCTGAGTGAGGGGCAATCTTTCCATCATCAATGACAATACTCCAGAACCATTTGTTTGTTCCAGGAACTGTGTCTTGAGTGTAATTGATTTCAACTATATGTTTTTGTCCGATATTATCGTATACATCGATAGTTGTACTATGTTTTCCTGTTTCACCTTCTACCAAAACTGAAAATGAAGGTAATTGAATAACTGAGTTATTTGTTCCTGCATTTGATACAAATTCTGTTGCCAAACCGCCAGTACCGATATTACCTACGGCGTCGATAATCTGGAATGATGTATAATTATATCCATCAGATAAAGATTCATCTACAAATACGATCTTACCATCTTCAACTCTTGCTGTGATACCTGCAAACTCATTGCTATTGTTAATTTTATTGACAAAATCTTCAAGCGAATCACCATCTTCACCATATGTAAAAGATACAGACTTTGTAGCACCATTAATCAGAGTTGCAAACACTTTAATTGTATCGCCTGCAACATAATTAAGTCCTTTAAAATCATTTAGGTCAGCTGTTACATCAAAAGGGTCACCATTAGCCATAGTAAGTTCTTTGTTGTTCATAATGAATTTTTCAGTTGTAAATGATATATCAAAACCCATTACATCATCACCAACACCTGAGAGGCTAATTGATGTATGACTTTCGCCAGATGATTTGTCTGTTAATTTAATTCTACCTGTCTTATTATCTATTGTTGCAGTAACACCGTCAAAAGTGTCATTAATCTTTGTTAAAAGCTCTTTTACAGTCAATCCACTATACCCATCATCTTTTGAACCATAAGTAAAAACAGCAGATTTATATGTGCCGTCTGGGTTTGTTCCTTCGATTAGTATTTGACCACCAACCGTAATGGAAGCCCCGTTTATATCTAAAAGATTAGAAGTAACAGCGATATTCTGAGGTGTTAATGGGTTTGTATTAGAAGAAGTATAAACATCAACTATTGTACCATCAGGCACAACACGGTTGATTCTCACTTTTGAATCATTATCATTAAGCTCTGCAAAATATGTATTTCCGTCTTGCAGATTATTGAGATATTCTAATACATCCCTAACTGTTGTGTTTGCATTGATAGGAACGCCACCCGTTATTCCATCCACTGTCAGAGTAGCGCCAGTTTCTTCAAGAGCGCTCATTTTATAATTAACACTTTTCATTACAGTCTCAGATTCGTGGCTTTCAGTTGTTGCTGTATGCTTTGAAACGGCTGTTAAGAAGATTGTTGTGTCATTTTCTCCAGCACTATTTGCAATTAGTCTGAATTTTCCATTTTGATCAATAGTGCAAGTAGAACCTTCCATACTTGTGCTATTAAATGCTTGATTAATTTTGTTCATAAGATCTTCTATAGTAGTACCATCTTTACCATAAGTAAACTTCCAGTTTTGATTTTCATACATGACCTTTGTACCATCACGATGAGTACCAGTGATTTCAATTTCATCACCAAGGTGCATTGTTAGTCCATCGATTTCAGCCAAGTCTGTTGCGCTTGTTGCAGCCTTTCCATCAGTAGAATAGAATGATTCTCCGCCTATCCATTCTTCGATTTTCGATCCATTTTTATCTAAGTTACAGTAAAGGTCTATATTATTAGTTGCTTTCGCAGGTTCTTTTCTTCCGAAGGGCAGTATTATTTTGTTGATTGTTGTTGTTGATGGCAATCTTCCATCATTATCAGCAATTCTACCCATCATATAGTAGTTGCCACCTTGTGACATCAAGCTACCATCATCTTGAATTTGAAGAGCTCCTGCTCTGGTAAAAAATCTTCTTGTACCGTCTGTGACGATAAAAAAGCCTTTGCCATTTATTGCAAGGTCTGTAACTTGTCCTGTTGAGTCTAAAGAGCCTTGCTTGTAATTTGTGTCAACACTTGAAACGACTGAGCCTCTACCTATTTGTACAGGGTTTGCTCCACCAAAGTTACCTGCAGTTCCTCTTGCACCTGATACTGTCTCGGAAAGAGCATCAGCGAAAGTAATACGGTTCGATTTAAAACCAGTTGTATTAACGTTTGCAATATTATTTGAAATTACGTCCATTTGAGCTTGTTGGTTCTTAACACCAGTGATTCCTGAATAAAGTGATCTTAACATTTTTTCCTCCTGTTTGTTTTTTTTAAATGGCGCATCTGTCGTTCAGCACCATGGAGGCTCCCTCTATGAGGTCCAGCCTTAATATTTTTCTAAGATCATTGCACTATCTATTTGTGTAAATATATTATCTTTAAGGTTTCCATTATCCACAGCCGTCACCACAGTGCGATTGGGGATATTTACCACGAATGCGACATTATCCATCATTATTAAAGAGTCTTTGCCCCCTTTTTGAGAGATCTTTGTAACTGCATCTTCAAGGCGAGACTTATCTACATCATTAAGTGAGATATTTCTTTCTTCCAGCCTATGAAGAGCATGAGCAGAAAAAGCAAGCTCTTTAGTCCCTAATTGTTCATTGAAAATCTCTGCAAAGCTCTGTTGTCTCTGTTGCTCAATCCTACTGTTTTGTGGAGTATTTACACGCTCTGCATTGATTGGAGTGGGTATTTGGTTGACAATTCTATTTATCATGATTCCTCCTTATTGTCCAATTACCCGTGACATAAATTTACTTAAGCCTTCATCAACTATGCCACTCTTTGGCTGTGTTGACGATTGATTACTACTATCACTTCCTTCTTGACTACCTTGCAAGTTAGTCATAGCAACATTATTATACTGCTCAACAGTCCAAATATCACTTAATGAAATGACTTGACCATTTACCATTAAATATGGTATTCCTCCAGAATACGTTACTCCCTGCACAATACCATAGTTAATTGTTTCAGGAGTCATTGTTCCATAGGAGTCTTTTGCTTCAACTGAAAACGTATAATACCCAGATTTTGCTTTCTTTCCATCAAGGTCTTTACCATCCCAAGCAATAGCTCTTTCACCAGCTTTAGCGCCGCGATTTGTAATAAGAGCGACTTGCTTGCCATTTTCATCATAAACCTTTACAGTCAGTTCTGTTGCATCTCTTGGGAGCTCGAAATACATAGACGAGCTCTCCCCTTCCTTATGGGTAAAGCTATTGCCCGATGATTTAACTGCTTTTCCAATAAGACTGATCATGTATGAGTTATTCATCGACTGAGTAACCATTATTTGCGATTGAATATTTTCATTGATATTCTGAAGTGTTTCCAATTGACTAAACTGTGCTAATTGAGTGGCAAATTGCTCATTTGAGACTGGGTTTATGGGATCTTGATATTTGAGTTGTGTTGTCAAAAGATTAAGAAATTCATCTTTACCCATAATGGATTTTTTAGTCATTGTTTCTGCTGCTGCACTACGTGTTGCATCAGAAATACCAATTAATTCTCCGCTCATTTTATCTCCTTTCTTTATATTGTATATTCCATTGAATTATAGCCATAATCTCTTGTTACAGACACTTCCTCCATTTGAGGAAGATTATTGCTATCATCAATTTTAAACACCTTATTACCAGCATGATGAAACGCTTTTTGACTATCTTGCTGATGTGATTCTTTGTGAAAATTAAATTCCATTACTACTTCTTCAAAGCCATGACCTTTGAGTTGCTGTTCTAAATTATTTAAATTCTCTTTCAAGCTATCAAGTCTTTGTAGATTCTCCAATTCAAATTTAACAATTATTCTATCACCCTGTTTTTCTACACTTGTTTTCACATACCCTAATTCTTCGGTTTCCAGCTCAAGTGTAGCTTTTTGTGCTTTGGAGTTTTGTCTTAATTGCAAAGCTGCCTCTTCGATCTTGGGCAAAAATTCGACTATACTATATCTACTACCTGGCATTGTAAAGCTCTGATTAATACTATTTTGAGGTTTTGCATGGGTTTGCCAAGAATTATGAAAACTATTTGATTTATTCTCTTGTTGCATATCAGACTGACTATTTTGTTTTTTATCAAGCGTAGTAACTTTCGCTTTGCCTTGCTCATTTGAATTTGAAGACTGCGTATTGACTTTTTCTGAGCTACTCTTGACAAATACAGTTTTTTGCCTTTCTTGCCCATCATTATCAAAGTAATGTATGATAAAAGGTTCATTCTTATCAATATAGTCCTGAACTATATCAGCATTTATACCTTTTTGAACATTAACGCCATCTTCAAAGCTATGCATATCTTCCATTCCTTTCATTCTCTCAAAAGAGCTAATTCTTGCCTCATATGGTTTATTATGCATTTGCTGTGCCATGTCATTCGTCATGCTTCGTTCCCGCTGTACATCATGTTTTGGCTGCTGTATTGGCTCAATGTTTTCAGTTGTTTGGGATTGAATATTTTTCTCCATTTTAATGGAATTAGGTATAAAATTCTCTTTATTTTTTATTGAATAATCTGATTGATTCTTATTTATCTCATTTGCTGTGAAAGCAACTTTTTTATCCATCGATTTACTCTCATTCAGCTGATTAGGCTTTACCGACTCAGCGGTCTTTACTTGCTCTGCCTCTTTAGGTTTCGTATTGAAGCTAATATTTTTACTCTTCTTAATATTATTTACTGGCTGAATTACCACTCTCTGATCTTCTCTTTTCTCAGTAAATACAGGAGATACTGTGTTTTGCAGAACCGTATATTGTTCTTTTGCTATTATTGATGGCATTGGCTTAATACCACTCATATCATTTTTTCTTTGCAAACTGTCTGTATTTATCTGAACAGCTTTAATACTTCTATCAACCTTTTTATTTGTAACTGTACCATTATTATTTGCCATGTCGGTCACTTTATTTGCTTTAAAAGACTCTGATAGATAAGCATCATTGCCTAACTTTTCATCTATCTTGGGCTGCACTTGACTTTGCTTTGCGCTGTCATTTTGCTTCTGTACAAGGGTGTCCTTCACCTCAGGTTCTTGCTTGATATTTCTATGTATAGAGCTTTCAGTTGTCGGTTTATTACTAACAATCTTTTCTGGTTTGACTATCTCTTCTGTTTGTTTTGATAAAGGTTTGCTGACTTCTACTGAATTTTGTTTAGAGAAAAACTTCACATCAGGCTCTTGCTTGATATTCGTATGCGTAAAGCTTTCTGTTGGCACCTTATTACTAACAATCTTTTCTGGTTTGACTATCTCTTCTGTTTGCTTTGATAAAGGTTTGCTGGCTTCTACTGAATTCTGTTTAGAGTAAAACTTCACATCAGGCTCTTGCTTGATATTCGTATGCGTAAAGCTTTCTGTGGACATCTTATTACTAACAATCTTTTCTGGTTTATTGATATCCTCTACCTTTTGTGTAATACTCACAAATTCAGGCTTCGCCTTTGAAGTATTAAGTCCTATACTCATTGGTTCTTTCTGTACAGTTTGTTTAATTGTTTCTGTTTGTTTTGAAAAATGGCTAACGACACCTTGCTGTTTCTGTTCAATGGAGGTTTTTATCTCTATGTCTTGTTTTTGGCTAAAAGTAGATGTCTTTTTAAAAGAAGCCTTATTGTTTTGCTGTTTAATATCTTTCAAAGCGATCTTTTCTGGTTTAATTATCTCTTCCTGCTTTGAGGATTGAGTGCTAATGACTTCTTGTGGTTTCAAATCAAGAGAAGCTTTATGCACAGATCCTTTTTTTACATTAAAATGAGAGATCTTTTCTGCTGATATCTTATTGTCTGCAGTCTTTATTATTTTCAGATTAGGTATTGATTGTCGAGTAATCTTTATTTCTCGTTTAGGAAGCGACTTTACCGCATCATTTGTATTTTGTTTAAAAGCAACCTTCCCTGCAATATCGGGTTCATTTTGCACACCAAGAGGTCTTTCTGTGTTGATTGTTCTATCTGCTGGCTTAGCCAAATAAACTCTTTTATTCTCTACATTTTGCATTGCTGCTGCTTTGCCTATAGTAGTTGAATTCAATCCCGTAAATGTATGCTTAACAGAAGAAGCATTATTCACTACCTGTTCTTTTGGCAATATTGGTTTTTCAACTTTTATGCTTTTGTCTTCTTCTTTAGGTAAAGCTTTTGCCACTTCTTGCAAGTTTTGTTTAGGGGTATCTTTCATCTCAGTTTTCTGACTAATCTGTGTCATAAAAGGCTTTACATTATCTAATTTATCATTTTTAAGATTAACTTCTTTAGCGAAAGAGGTTTCTTTGTTTCCTATTTCTGAAGAATGTTTTGGTAAAAAGCTACTTCTATTCTCCGCCTTCTGCTCAAAGCTTATTTTAGCATTAGGAACGGCTCTCATTTCTTCTAAAACAGAATTCTTAGCAGGAAGAGCATTTTCAGTTATTTTAAACTCACTTATAGACTGATTATCAGAGTTTTCTATTCTATTAGTTGACTTCAAATTAACAGTCTGCAAAGGCATTGTCTTTGTTCTACTTATGGTAGCTGAATCTTGTTTTTTATCAACAAATTGTTCAACTCTTTGAGTTCTTTTATGTCCTTCATTTATAGGTCTTTCTTCGCCAACTTGCCTTGCTGATAATAGTTGCTCACTCTTTTCAGGCTTAATCTGACCCTTAAAGCTTTTGCTCTTCACCTTGCTTTGATTTCTAATTGGATTATCTACATTAGCTATTCCACTCTGAGTTTGCGGCATCTCAATAGCAACGATCTTTACACTCTTAATTGCCTCATTACTAATAAACTTTATATTTTTGGGGGCTTCAATATCAGTAGAGTTCTTTGCAAATAGAGCCGCTGTCTTATGATTAGTGCTCTCAACTGTTTTGTAGTTTATTGATTCATTTGTTTTATCAAAAGAGACGGTCTTCCTCTGTATTGGATTAACAATGCTATCAGAAGATTCAGGCGCCTTATTTGATTCTACCCTTATATTATTCAGTTCAATAGGTTTGCCTGTATCTTTTAGCTTAAATTGCATTTGAGGCTTTTCTGCTGAGGCTTTTGACTCTATCTTATCAAAAGTCAATTTATTCTCAGTAAAGCTTGCAAATACTAATTCAGCTTTCTTTCTTGCTGGTACTTGCAATATGTTTTCACTTATTTTGCGCTGTGGCTTTTCTTGGATAATATTCTTAATATCAGCTTTTTGAGTATTATATTGTAAAGCAGTTGTTTTATGCTTTAAAGGCGTTTCGTTATTTGAATTAGTCTCAATCTTTGGTGTATCTTTTTTATCTAAAAAATTAACATTAATATCATTTATCACAAGCTGAATGAGCAAACTATTATCTGCTACTTTTTTGCTTTTACTTTCCTCTTTATCAACTTTTACTTCTGTTATTTTTCTTTCTTGTAATGGTTTTGCTATTAACAGGTCAGTTGATTTATCAAGTATAAAACCATCTTTCCCTTTTGCTAAAGGGTTTTCAATTATTGTCTTTGTGGGCGTAGAGTCATTACCTAAAAACAGTTTTGTCACATTGATGAGCTGATTATCATGTTTTACAAATACTTCTGCTTTATTATTCTTCAAAAAGTCCTTTAACTCATTTACAGATAGCTCTATTGGCTTTTCAGTAAGCGTCTTCATACCATTATTATTCATAATGATATTTGATTGAATTATCGAAGAAAAAGCCTTTGTGCCTTTTAAGTTTGCTTTATTATTAGTCTTATTAATTTTTAAGAAAAAGGAATTTGTACCACTTTGTTGATTGATCACTGCTTTCATAATATACTCCTATTCAGTCAATTTCTGTGAAAATTTAGCAGCAACTTGTGCAGGCATAGCAGCTATAATTTTTGCTGCTCGTTTTTGTTCAATTGATTTAAGAATTGCTACACCTGTTTCAAGGGGCATTTTAGGTAGGATTTCAGCTGCTTTCTTTGGATCCATATTATTGTATACCCTAATTAGTTTTTTTAGGTTTTCATCAGATTGTTGAGTTTTAATTGCTACTATTTCATTCTTATGGGTAGAGATTATCTGAGTATTCTTCTTTTCGAGCTCGGTTATTTTCGATCTTTGTGTGATAATTGTTTTATTAGATTTTTGCAAAGAGTCCCTAACTTCAACAATTGTCTTATTAAGGTCAGTGATTTTCTTCTTATATAAATCTAATTCATTCTTTAGTTTTATAAATGTAGAGTCTATCTCAGATAATTTTTTCTCAACTTGAGTATCATCTTTACTTTCTTCTGTTTTGAGTCCTTGTAATTCTTTCAGTTTTTCAATAAGCATCAGAAACTGCTTTTCTTCTTCTGTATAGTTTGCATACTTATCGTCTTTTACTTCATCATCGGACTCATCTTTGTCTTTTTTTTCATCTTGCAAGATTTTTGTGCTATCCATCATTGCAGTATTAAGGCTATCAACAGCTGCTGCTGTCTTTTTGCCTTTTGTTAAAAAGAACAGTGCAACGCTTGTCAAGATAAATGCAAGGACAAAGATACTTACATAGATAATTACTTCTTTTTTCATTTATTACTATCCTGCTTAAAGCGGTGATTTTGTATTGATACTTCATCAAGAATTGTTTGTTCATGTTTTTTATATTCTTTTTTAAATTCATCATACTTTATTTCTTTTAGGTGTTCCAAAGACTTCTTTTCTTTTGATTTTATAATGAGCATATTCTTCACTTTTTCTTCTCGTGACCTTAGTTCTGTAATTTCATGTATCAAAAAATCGATCTTTTTTTGAAGGCTTTCGATATATTGATAATGTAGCATTATTTTTGATGATTGAGTGATTTCTTGGCTTAGTACAGATAGAGTTATACATTCTTGTGAAATTTTTTCTTCCAAATCAAGAATATTATTCTCTTTTTTTAGAATTTCATGCTGTATTAGAAGCAAGTCTTTTTGTAGTATCTTTTCCTCAATCTCTTTTACTTCAAGCACTTTATCTAACGAAAATTGGAACTTCTTCATGTTCACCCCTCATCATCAACTTTTTACCATAGTAATGCAACCGTTGTGCCATTCGCTTTTCACCTTAAAAAGCCTATTGCATAGTATCCAAAATAACTTATAAAAGAATAAAGCAGAATCATAAAATAAAAACAACACCCTCTATATATATAGGGCTTATAAAACGGTGTTTTTTGAAAACTATTTTCACCTAAATCAGCAGATGACTACTACGAGCGGGTTTAGAGGTGTTTTTTTTTACAAACAACAGCAACACGCTGTTTAAGTCTTGGGGCACTTTTCCATGATTGTCAGATCAGGCATACAATTATCCATTATGAGGCTGTTGCATAATCTTCAAATTACAAATTTAACAATCATCATTTCATTACTAAAAGTTTACATATTTTTTCTATACCTTAAATACTCAAAATAAATCTCCTTTACATTCCCTTTAGATTCCTATAAGACTCCCTTTAATTCTCCAAGATAGCAAGGGAAATGTAAAGAGAGTCACATAGGCATCTATATGTTAAATCGTAATATATAATACTTAGTAGGTAATTAGTGAAAAGAGTGGAAAACAGATCTGACGCTACGCTTTTTTTATGTTATTTTGTACCATCTTTAATAGGAAAATGAGGCAATTTTTAAGTTGTAATTTATATAAGTTGTTTTAATTATCTATGCAACACCCTCATTATGCATTAATCAACACTTTTTTCGGCAGTTGATAAATGATTATGGCAAAAGAAAAAGCTGGCTTGCGCCAGCTTGTGAGGAGGTATATGAGTTTATTCTACATAAGGGCTTATTAAATAGCTAAAAGCTATATTTTTCATTATCACTTCTATTTATTATTAACCCCAAGTCAGTGTATAATGTTTCCTTTTTTATTAAGATTTTTTCATTTTCATATCTTGAAGCATCAAAATTATAGAATTGAATTGATATATCATCACTGTCCTCTTCAAAGTCGATACGACAGTAATTTGTTGTGATTTGCGAACGTTTCACAAAAATAAATATTGTGTTTTCTTGGTATCTAAGCATGTATTTTATCTCATTTTGATAATTTATCAAGTTGAGCTTTTCGCTTAATTTATTGATATATTCTAATGACAACATGTTTTTTTACCTATAATCTTTTTGTTTATTTCATCAGCATCATTTTGCCGATACGCTTATCGTAATTTGTCTCTAATTGATAAAAGTAAATGCCTGAACCAACTGTCGTACCAGAGTCTGATTTACCATTCCATTGGACATTATGAATACCTGATTTAAGGCTGCCATTAGCCAATTGCGCCACTCTCTGCCCCTTAATATTGTATATCACAAGGTTCACCATGCTATCTTTCTTAAGGTTAAAGCTAATCGTGGTACTTGGGTTAAATGGATTTGGATAATTCTTGAGAAATGCTTTTTCCAACTGAGTAATATCAGAGTTATCAGAGCCATCATATTCAAATTCCATTTCAACGGGTGCAGACTCTATAAAATTATCATAAACAGCTGTCACTGCAAACATATGTGCTCCATTTGTTAAACCACCAACTGTATATGTTCTCTCAGTAAGTCCTTCTAATACCAGCACACCATCGATATAAACATTGTATTCATTGATAAAAAATTCATTTCTATCGCTCTCACGAGTGTCTATTGCTTTACTAAGCGGCATACGAATAAGCTCAGCACTATCCAGTTTTACTGAAGAATTTGCGACATTGTCTCCACGCTCTAATGCGCCAAGGCTGATACCATGTGCACGGACTAAGAAACTGTTTTCAAAACCAGCATCCTCTAAAGTGCCCCATTCGCCATTTGTCCAGTCAAAAGAGACCCATTGTGTGCCAGGGATAAACTCATAAGGCTCTCCAATACCATCGTCCATACCAAGTGATAAGAAACCTGCATAGTTTAACCCAATATAAAAGCCGTTTGCTGCCTCAATAGGGTTTGCTAAAGTATGATGATTCCACTGCATATCGATATTTGGCACATCCATTTGTTGGTAAAGAATATTGTTTTGATCTGGTGCTCCACTTGCTGTAAGCCCCATAATAACAATATTTACAGTTGTATGAGTAACAGATACATTTGTTAAATACCAGCTAACTTGGTCGATAATGCTGTTTTCATAAAAAGCAGAACCGAGCATTGCATCAGGATTATTTGCACCCAGTGCATCAATTAAAAAACCATCATCATAGCGGAAAGTCTTTTCAACGGTATCAGGTGTTTGCCACTTAAAAGTGTAAGAGGGGCTATCATATTCTAAATAAGTAACAGGTAATGCAGGTTTTACAGTTATATCAACTGAACTTGGCAAAGAATTAAATTCGCCATCATTTACTACTAAGGTAAAAGTAAAAATAGTTTCTTCTTCCACTAAAGGCGAAGTAAAGACAGGGGTTGCTATAGTAGCGTTTGACAGTGTAATTCCCTGTGGTGCCGTCCATAAATAAGTGATTGCACTACCTTCAGGGTCATAAGATGCAGACCCATCTAAAATACAGTTTGTTGTTGATAAAATTATCTGATCAACACCTGCATCAGCAATAGGCATGTGGTTTGTATTTAAAACAGTGATAATTACAGAAGAGGGCTCTGAATCTGAGTTGCCATCATTAACAACAAGAGTAAATTCAAGTTCAATAAATGCATCTTGAGTTACTGGTGCTGTAAAATTAGGATTAACTACAGTATTACTGGAAAGGCTAATTCCAGTTGGGCTTGTCCACAAATAAGTAAGAGCTGAGCCTTCTGGGTCATATGAGCCTGAGCCATCAAGAGTCACCAATACGCCACCTTCAACAGTTTGATCTTCACCTGCATCAGCAACTGGAGCCATATCGCTCAAATGAAATACAAATGCTTTACCTGCCCAGCCATCAGCCCAGGGCGCACCTGCAATAAGTCTGCCCTGATGATAGGCGAGACTTGTACCTAAGTCATCACCAAACTCGGTTGGATCTGAGTGAGTGATTACTTCATCAAGCTGCCAATTGCCTTCATTGAGATTATATGAATAAACTGCACCATTATTGGAGTTGAGCCAATAACCACAACCAACGAAGAGCTTTTCTCCATCACTGTCTATTGCAGAACCATAGTAGTTTACATTATCATTATTTATGGGGATTATCTTTTGTGAAAAAGCCCATTGCCCGTCTTGATTTTCGTAACAATAAAGCGCTCCACGTGCAGTGCTGGTAGTATTTTCTTTTAAAGATCCAATAAATAAATAATCATCAGTGATCTTGACTGATCTGCCATACCAGTCATTATTTGTTCCATTTGCAGGAGCCAAAATTTGAGTTTCCACCCAAGACTCACCATTATAATGGTAAACATATGCTTGACCTGGACCATAGGAGTGAATATCTGAAGGATTAAAATTACCTGCATCAGGTGCAGTGACAACTATTGTATTGTCTTTTATGTCGACACGGCAACCAAAGTCGTCAAAACAATGCCCATCGCTTGCGGTTAGGATTTGTTCTTGAACCCACTGTGTACCATTAAATTTAAAAACATAAGCGACACCATAATTCATTTCAGTAGGGACGCTTGTCCAAGGAGTCAGGTCTGTTCCTGATGCGCCTACAACCAATACATCACCATCCAAAGCCATATCAATACCAAAGTCATCATATCCACCTTGAATACTGCCTATGATCTTCTGTTGCATCACCCATGCTGTACCATTAAATGTATAATAATAAACAGCGCCATTGAGTGTTTCGCCAGTCCAGTCCCATGGTGCGCTAATCATAGCTCTATCACCATCTATAATAACTTTATAACCAAAACCAACATCCATTACCTCATAATCAGGGGTGAATTCAACTTTTTGTTGCAATACCCAATCGGTACCATTGAATGTAAAAAAACTCGAAAATCCATTGGCTGAACCATATGCGCCAGCCAATGCTGTATTTGCATAAATATCAACGCTAAATCCAAATGCTTGCTGAGACAGTTGATCATTTCTAATCAACTCCTTTTCTGTATATGCAAAGATTTGCGAAATTGATAAAACAACCATGAGTGTGAGGATTACTCGAAAAATCTTTAGATTAAAACTTCTCGTTTTCATATTCTCTCCTATATTATAAATATTTGTATATAATAATTGCAATGCCAATGCCAAAGCAAAAAGTATCAGTGCATGGTATCATATATTTCTAATTATCAGTGAGATACATCAATACTCCTCTATTTTTACTGCGTCACTATTAGTTACAGTGTTACTAATTGTTGCGTATCTTTTTGTGATAGTGTTACTAATTCTTACATTTCAACTTGACAAATTATCTATATTGATTATATTCTATTTAGGAGAAAAGATCATGAAGAATAAAGAAACACAAAGTAGTCAAAGCATTTCCAGTTTATACAATCAAGCAAATGCATTTATCAAAGATAAGAATCTTGAAGAAGCCGATCAAATGCAAGAAAAGCTCTTTAATATTGGTACTAATAATCATTCATTAGAAGCTTTTGCTTATGCCAAACTAATTCAAGGTGTATTAAAAATCACACGTAGAAGCTTTGATGAAGGGTTTATCTGTTTTCATGAGGCTTTAAAGATTGCTGAGAAACTCGAGGACAAGAAGCTTGTTCAGCTAATTCATACAGATTTAGGTAAGTGGTATTGTGAGTTTAATGAGCTGGACACAGCTATTCAATTACTACAAAAAGTATTAGACAATGATCCCGATAATACTCAAGCGCTCAATATTATTGCCATTTCTTTTGCCAGAAAACAAGAATATAAAAAAGCAATAAAGTATTTCATCAGAAAATACGATATGTCAAAGCAACAAAATGACGATCAAAACCGTTCAGTTGCTGCCTCCAATATCGCCCTTTGTTATATTCCCTTAGAAGCCTACGGGGAGGCATTAGATTTGCTTCTCGAGGCATTTGAAATAGAGTCTAAATATCATAATAAGACTCGTTTAGCAAATATTACAAATTCAATTGCTATCGTTCATACCAAGCAAGCAAATTACACGGAAGCATTAGATTATGCTTTAAAAGCCAATAAGATAGCTGAAGAAATAGAAGATTTTGATGAAATTGAGCGTTCTTTAAACAGCCTTTACACTATTTACAGAAATACCAATGAGCATGAAAAAGCCTATCAGAGCATTGATAGAAAGCAAGAAATTCAAACAATTAGAAATAATGCTATCCTTTCCAATAGAATTAAAGACCTGGAGAATTTGATCAATTATGAGAGAAACTCTTATCTGCAAAAAGAACAGGAATTGCAAAAGAACAATGAGTCTTTTCGACTGAAATATGAGCATTTTCAATCAGCATACAAGGAGCTTCTCAACACTGAGGATGTTGGAGTATTCTCTGAAAAGATCAAAAATATCATAGAAATCGCCTACTTCTTTCATAAAGATAGAAATATCTCTGTCTTGATTGAAGGTGAGACAGGCACAGGGAAAGAGATAATCGCAAGGGTTGTTCATTTTGGTAAAGATGATGAGGTACGTCCATTTATCAGTATCAACTGCTCGGCGATTTCACCGAGCTTATTTGAAAGCGAGCTCTTCGGTTATGAGGATGGAGCCTTTACTGGGGCACGCGCAGGCGGCATGATCGGTAAGTTTGAATTGGCGCAAGGAGGCACACTCTTTCTCGATGAAATAGGTGAAATGCCCATCGAATTACAATCTAAATTATTGCGTGTTATTCAAGAAAAAGAATACTATAAAGTCGGCGGTCAAAAACCAATAAAGCTCGATGTGCGTATCGTTTGTGCGACCAATAGAGATCTTAAAGTTGAGATGGAAAACAAAAGGTTTCGACCAGACTTATTCTATCGACTGAGCACAGGAAGGATCTTTATTCCACCTTTAAGGGAGAGACGTGAGGAAATAGCACCACTTGCACAAATGTTTATGATAAAGTTCTCTGATGAAAAAAAGAAGAAGTTCCAATTCATCGACAATGAAGCTATGAAATTGCTCGAAGAATACCACTGGTATGGAAATATACGAGAACTACAAAATACTATAGAGAGGATTATTATTCTCTATGATGACCGTTTCATCAGAAAAGAACACCTTAATTTCATCAATTCAAACCACTCTGAAATGCTTTTAGAAGACACTTCTACTATCGTAATTGACCTAAAAGAAGAGGGCTTAGACTTTCGTGAACTACAAAAACACATCATGAAACAGGTATTAAAGCGCTTCAATGGCAATAAATCACAAGCTGCAAAATATCTGGGCATTGCCCGTAAAACCCTTTATGAAAATGATATTTAACTCTAAAAGAACGTAGGGGCGCTCATCTCGCTCTAATTACCCAGTTCTAACAACCCAGCTCTTTTCACCAGATCATCTATCGTGTCACGATGATGCACAATGCTCTTTATTGCGTCATTAGCTGCCTGAGAGGAGCTAACTGAGCTCATACCTTTGAGGGTGATTTCTTTCATGCCAAGCACCTCTTTGGTCTTACTCACGCCTATTTCTATAGACACATTAATTGTTGTTTGGTATCTTCCTCCCACTTGTGATATATCTTGATTGGTGATATCTGCCTTAAGGTAGATGGGAGAATTTGGCTTATCAATGAGTTTATTATTTCTCAGGACTTGTGAAAGTTCAGACTTAATCGCTGGTATATTTTTGCCATTCAGGTCGCTGACTTTCAGCGTAATCGGTAATGGTTGTTCCTCTTGCACAGTAAAGCTTGCTTCAGTGGCGATATCTTTTAAGATATCTTCATAAAAGTCAGGAAATCTATCTATATCTAACTTAATGATCACCTTTCCCTTATTCTCGATATATGGCTTTGCTATTATGGGTAGAGAGTATTCGCCAGTCAGTGTAGTCACCCCATTTTTTATTAATTCACCATCTCCATACAGCACTTTTATCGGCAACCCTGGCAAAGCACCTTCTTTTTTATCTTTGCTAATAATAGCTTGAAAAACTACTGGCTTAGGCAGCGTTTTATAAACAGTTGCAGTCTGCTTATCGCCATCCACAACCTTAAATCTTATCGAGCTGGCAAGCTTTTTAGCCAGAAAGTCTATCTCATTTGCATGAATCAAATCTGGAATATCTATCTCTTGACCAGAGAAGACATAATACAAGATTCTTTTAGAGGTCAGCTCTGACAGATTGCTGTAGATATCATGATATCCTTGAAATGCAAAGAGGATTTGTCCTTCATTTTTATACTTCTCTGCATTATCCAATAATAATACTATCTTTGTATGCAGATCGCTTATCTCTGTTGCCAAATTCCTCAACATTATCTGTTTACTCAGCACTACTTTTACATAGAAGGTCTTTCCTGTTTTTATCCGTTCAGCTACATCCACACCGCTGATTTGTTGCTCTGCGCTTGTCTTAATATGTTGTTCGAGACTGATTTGCTCACCAGCATATTTGCTATTTTCAAAGGCAGAATAATCAATTACCGATTGAGATGTAATATTGACAGATATTTGAGCAATTAAATCTGCCCTTGCTCGAGAGATCGCCTCTTCATAAGATGCACCTTGCCCAACTCCGATCAAATATTTGTCTGTATCATGATCTGTCTTCCATTTTGGGCTGCCTGCCTTCAGGGGTATTGCTAAAAGAAAACACATAGTAATTATGAACAAAACAGTAAAAACACCCTTTTTCATCTAATCTCCAATTTATTGAACTTATTTACAAAAATAACCTTTGCCTATCAAAAGTCAACTGTCCCGCGCCCTTTTAGCGTACTTGTCCTAATATGAGAGCTTTGAATTAGAAAGCAGACAATAAATATAGTTAAAATATTACTTGACAATAATATAGGGTATCATAGAATGGCATTAATTAAAGAATAAAAGAGGTGTTCAATGTCAGGTAGCTTTATCGATTCAGAAATAGACAGTATTGTTGAGAAATTCTCAGATGAACCAGTAATAAAAGTTT
>JAKPKU010000127.1 GCA_029553545.1 Candidatus Cloacimonadota bacterium | reverse complement strand
CTAATCTACTAATCCAATGCGCTTATTGCAGAAAATTCTGTTTTCCAAATACTTTAAATAAAAAGAATTTATAAACATCATATTCTAACCAGAGCCTAAAGTTCCAGATAGCCAATGTGACAAAGTTTATTTTTCTATACTTTTTAAAATAATAGTATTTTGACTTTCTGCCCATTCTTATCACATCAATCTCTTTGAAAAAGTTCTTGGTTGTTAGGCGATGCTTGTGGATTACTTTCACAGAAGGGATGTATAATACTTTCTTGTTTGCCTGATATACCTTTTCACCAAGAATATACTCCTCACCGTACATAAATATCTTTTCATCAAAATACCCAATCTCTTTGAAGAATTTTGAATTGACCATAAAACAACTACCTGAACCCATAAATATATGATTATTATTTAGCTTAGGCTCTCGATTAAGGAATGGACAGATTCTTTTCAAATGATAGATTAAAAAATCGAAGGTATGATAATAAATATTTCTCTTATTAAAAAGCATTGGGTCTTCAACTATATTCTGATTAATGTTAATAATCTTGGGGCATGCAATGGCATAGCTGTCATCATTTTCTAAGGGAGAAATCAAGTCTTTAAGTAGATTGTTGTTTGTAAACTCTATGTCATTATTCATGATCACAGTATAGTCTGCACCTAACTCATTTGCTCGCTTAGCGCCGATATTGTTACCATAAGAGTATCCTCCATTTTTGTCAGATTCTATCAAATGAACATCAAAGTGGAATTTGTTTGTACTAAGGTAGTTAGATAGCTCTATATAAGATTCATTTGGCGACTTATTATCAACAATGATAACAAAAAATTTTTTGTAGTCAAATGAGGAAATTGAGTTAACTAAGCTTATTGTTAGCTGGTAGGTGACATAGTTTAAGATAATAATTCCTACTTTTGGCTCATTTACTTTCATTTAATCCTTCCTTTATAGATTATAGCATCAAACTCTATATAAGACTATTATAGAGAGAGTAATATTCTTCACCGATTCTTTTCCAATCGTAGATTTTTGTATTTGTAATGCAATTACGTGATATCTCATTGTAATTATTGGATATATCTATTATTCTCTTTGCTATTTCTTTAAAGTCTAACGATTGCACAGCGTATCCAACTACACCGTCTGCAAACATGCCGTCAAAGCCCTGCCCTTTTGAGTAAATAACAGGTAAGCCTTGACTCATTGCTTCAGGGTAAACCAAGCCAAATGACTCTCGTATCGAAGGAACAACTAATATGTCGTGATCTCTATAAATTTCTAATAGTTTATCTTTTGGTATTTGATCAATATGCTTAAAGTCAATCAACTTACTTATTTTTGGTATTAGATTTTGGTTAATAATTCTCCCTACAGCAGTGTAACTTACGTCATATCCACTTCTTTGTAATAGCCTAATGGCTTTGGCAGTTGTAATAAGGTTTTTATTATAATCAATAGTACCAACATGCAATACCTTTATACTCTTAGGATTCTTTAGTTCTTTTCCTTCATTAGTATTATTATGCCAAAAAGAATCTATACCACCAGTTAACACTATTGATTTCTTTGCAAATGAATCTCTTTGCTTGTTTGGGATATATTTGTTCAAAATGAAGTTTCTGTAAGCTACTGAAAAGAAGGCAACTGCATCAGCATTTTCAAGAATGCGTCTGCCTATTCTTCTTAAGTGAATCATCTTTTTAAGCATAAAGTTTACATCATAATTTCTAATAGTCACAACATAAGGTATATTGTATTTTTCTTTCAGTTTAAGGGCTGTGTAGCCATTATCAAAAAGATAGTGCGCATGAATACAGTCAAAGTCAGAGACATTTATTTTATCTTGTATGTCGTTAAAAATCAGCTTGTGTTTACGACGAAAGATGAATCTATCGTATTGGTTAAAGCAAAGCGAGACAATTGCATTTTTGTCATCAACGACATTTGGTCCTCTTGCTAAAGACAAATCACTCCTTCTCGGCGAATAAGTAAAGGCATCAATATTTGCACTTATTTGAGCATTCTGCAAACCTGCATGTATAGTAGATGAATAGAATGTCGAATTAATATTAAGTATCTTCATTTTTAATCCTTTAGTTTTTAGCTGTTATTTCCCTAATAATATCCTTCTCTCAACATTATGCTCTTTGCCTTGCTTGGTTTTTAGTTTCATTAATAATAATCTCACATATCTTTTCTGTTGCATCTGCTTTGTCGATATTATTGATAAACTGCCTGCAGATTTCTAATCTCGATTCCTGCAGCGGAGGTTTAGTAGAAAATGCATCTTCAATAGCCTGTTTTATATCGCTTAGAGAGCTGGTTTGCACACCAATATCTCTAAACTTATATTCTATATCATCAGGATTATAGTTCGGGTACTTATGCCAATTAGGATTATTGAAGAGAATCACAGGCTTGTCAAGAGAGGCAAATTCAAACATGGCAGATGATACATCAGTAATCATGATATCAGCCAAAGAAATATAGGGCGCCAAGTCTAAATCCTCTATGTATAAGACTCTGTTATCACCTTTTGCGAGCTCTTTATACATTTCCTTATACTCATGTTTAGTTGAGCCATGAAGCTTGATCAAGAGCATCGTTTTGTTATCTGGTATAACATCATTAATACGATTCATCACAAAAGGTATTGCAGATAATTCATCATTAAAAGTGGGGGAGAAGAGGATGTATTTATAATCAAGAGGTAAACCCATTTGATTGAGTATTTTATCTCTCTGATAAGTACCATTATAAAGGGAATCGAGCTTTGCCATACCCGTAGCAATAACTGGCTTTGTAATAATGCTTTTCATGACATTTGCATGGTATTCGCCTGGAACGCAGACGATGTCGGCTTGCTCTTCTCTTCTTGCTGTCTCTGTATCCGTATAATATTGTCCCTTACTTAAGATGCCGTGCCCTATGTGAATCAGCTTACCACAGTTCTGCACCCATGGATAAACAGAGTCAGCTATGACAGTGATATCAGGGTGAAAATCTTGAGGTCTGGCAAACATAGGAATATTATAAGACTCGATAACTTGTAATTCTTCTGGAGTAAATCCAGCTCTAATATCAGGTGCATAATGCATATAGCCTATTGCCAACTCAACTTGGTCTTGCATCTCTAATAGCTTATCTTTGATAGGTTGAAGTATAGGTATATGAACATTTTTGAAATAATAGAGCAGGACTCTCTTCTTTGCCTGCTGTGGCTTGTTTCTCATAATTGACCGCAAATCGTAGAGCCTCAGATAGTCTATCAAGTCATATTCGAGACTTCTCACCCTTTTTATATTACTTGTTAAATATTGTAAGAGGGTTGGCTCGTCAATGATTCGTTTTAAACACAGATAGAGGCTTTTGACATCGCCAGCCTTGAAGATAAGTCCGTCTTGCCCATCGATAATGCCTTCTGGTATAGCTCCAGCGTCACTGGCAATGACAGGTACCTTAAACATGAAAGACTCTCTAATAAGTCGAGAAAAGCTCTCCATTAATGAGGGAATTATGCTTACATCAAAAGTAGAAAAAATGCGGGGTAGCTGCTCGGGTGAGTAGGTGCCAAAATACTTTATGTTTTCAAACTCTGCAGCTTGAGATAGGGTATTCTCAAGATAAAACATATCATCACTGTCACCATAAATATGTAGCTCCGCCTTGTCTTGGGGTAGCAGTTTAAATGCTTCTACAAGGTGGTTTATGCCTTTTAC
>JAKPKU010000126.1 GCA_029553545.1 Candidatus Cloacimonadota bacterium | reverse complement strand
ATTATTAAAAAAAGCAATATCAGGGTCATTATTTCTACTGGAAATAAGCTCAGAATAGCCAATAATAGAGGTTAATGGTGTCTTGATCTCATGAGAAATAATAGAGAGATAATCAGATTTCGCTTGCAATTCTCCTTGATTTGCGTTGGTGGACAGTTCTAAGTTGGAGATATCGGCAATAATGGCAAGAAACAGTGGCTGACCGTCAAAGCTAAACTGGCTTGTTGTCTTTATAAAAGCCCTTTTCTCATCGTTCTGAATTACAAATACAGTGCTAAATGCTGTATCAATATTGCTATTCTGTGTTAATACTGAAGACAAGGCTGTATTCTTTAAAAGAGCAATTTCTTCTCCGATCACTTCTTCGAGGTTTTGTATCATAAATAGGCTTTTTGCTCTATTATTAACCATTATAATTCTGTTTTTATCGTCGTAACAGACGATTGAGAGTGGGAAGTCATTTATTAGATTTAAAGATATTGTCTCAATTTCATGTCCTTTTACTTTTGTTCTTTTTAGTTTAAGTTTATTTTTTCTCATCCCTTGTAGCAAAATGATTATTAAATAGGCAAGGACTATTATTAAGCCTGCAAGGTTGAGTAATATTGACCAATGTATATTCTCTTTGTAAAGTGAGACAAATATCCCATGGTCGTATCCATAAGCGTTGAGGGTTGCATAATTTGACAAGAGATTATACTTCTTCTTTTCATATTGAATTTTATGGTTAATGACTCCTGTTTTTTGATTATCCATCGCCATTCTCAATGAATTAAGATTTAAAAGGCTGATCTTTTTTGCAGTTATTTTCTTATCATCCAAAAACGCAGAGATTATTTGCCCTTCATGATCAATCACAAAGCACCAATTATTATTGCCTTTATTATATTTGTGTAATTGATTATCCAAATAATCATTGAAGCGAATAATGATTTTTAGATTGGCTGTGGTTGTACTTTCATGGTTTTTCAAAGGTATCGTTATTTCAAAAACACCATTGTCATTATTAATAATATTATTAAATGCTAAAAGCGGGATATAATCAGTGTGACTTTCGATATTTGAGAACAAGTATTCTCCATCATTTTCTCTTTTAAAAGTGCGCCTACTCAGGTCGTCATACAGCTCAAGTCTCTGAATGAGGTGATTATTTTTGTCTAAAAACAAATAAATCCTATTTAATATGCTCGCATCTATTTTATTCGTTTTTAATAATGCCTTTAAATCTTGCCTCTGTATTAAATACTCGATTTCTGTTTGCAAGCTGTTTAATTCATTTTCCATATTATTGGTGAGTACTTTTATATACCTTTGAATTAGTTGATTTGAAATGGAGCTCTGGCATTTGTACAAATGATAAAAGTTAATTGTTAGTAGAAGCAGTATTAAACTCAAAGCATAATAACGCAAAAAACTTTTTTCTTTCATTGCCTCATTCCTTTTCTTCATTTAACTCTAACCCTTTATAATATATATATTATTTAAAAAGAATCAAGTTATTTTTAGCTTATTACGAAAATAATCATATATTATACTTAAATGATTAATAAAAAAAAGGATTATCCATGACTCATAACCACTTACATGACCATGACCATAACCATCATGATCATCATCACCATCACCATATCGACCCAGAGGCAATAAGCCCCTCTCAGTTTAGATTTGTGGCTTTATTAAACTTTGTCATTACTTTAGCAGAGTTTATTGGCGGCTTCTTATCTGGTAGTCTTGCGCTTGTCTCTGATGCTGTGCACAATCTCAGCGATACAATTTCTATTGTATTGAGCTATTTAGCCTATAAAATCTCAAAAAAGACAAATGACCACAAAAGGACCTTTGGTTATAAAAGGGCTGAAGTGATTGCGGCTTTTATCAATTCTACCAGCTTGATTATTATCAGCGTTTATTTACTCTACGAAGCGGGGAAAAGATTATACAATCCAGAAGAAATTAAAGGCTGGTTGATGCTTATCGTGGCGACTATCGGGCTGATTTCAAACCTTATCTCTATGCTTTTACTGCATAAAAGTTCAAAACATAATATGAATATCAAGTCTGCTTATTTACATATTTTAGGCGACACTATTTCGTCTGTTGGTGTTATTCTTGGTGGCATTGCCATTATTTTATGGAAGATCTACTGGATCGACCCTCTCGTGACTGCATTGATCGCCATTTACATAGCCAAAGAGAGCATCGGCATCATCAAGACTACCAGCAATATCATTATGCAAGGTGCGCCAAATGTCTTTCTGCCCGATATTCAAGAGGATATAACTAAAATACCTGATGTAGAGAATGTCCATCATGTTCATGCCTGGATGATAAATGAAAACACCTTTCATTTTGAAGCACATATCGAAGTAAAAGACAAGATGGTCTCCGAATTAAACCCTATTTATGATGAAATTAGAAGTATCTTGACTGAGAAATATAACTTCAACCATATAACTATACAGTTTGAATGCAGATTATGCCAAAACAAAGAATTGATATACACAGGCAATGAATCTGTCTAATCTTAAGGAGGAGACATGAATACAAAAGTAAAAGAAGTAGTTGATTTAATCAATCAATTCGCACCAAATAACCTCTCTTACAGTTGGGATAATACGGGGCTATTGGTTGGTGAACTATCTCAGCCTGCCAATCGTATTTTAATCACCTTAGACGTTACAGAAAACATTATTGATTACGCTGTCGACAATAATTTTGATATGATTGTCTCGCATCACCCAATGATTTTTCGACCATTAAAGAAGATAAATGACCCAAAAATTATCAAGCTAATCAAGAACTCGATCGCTGTTTTAGCTGCACATACAAATCTCGATCTCGTCAATAATGGAGTTAATCATGTTCTTGCAGAACTACTTGAATTAAATAATGTAAAATTCGTCCAAAAAAGCATTGATAAAGAATTCTATCATATCATTGTTTATGTGCCTGAGGTTCATCTTGAAAAGCTTAAAGAGGCAATCTTCAATGCTGGCGGGGGCTTGTTTGGCAACTATCAGCAATGCTCTACTCATTATCAAGTAAACTCTCAATTTTTGCCTAATGAGTTTGCAAAACCTGTCTTTGGAAAAAGCAATCAATTGGAAAAGATGAATGAAGTAAAGCTTGAGTTCTTTGCCGATTCTGTCAAATTAAAAGGAATAATCAATGCTATCCACGAGACACATCCTTATGAGGCACCAACTTATGCGATCAACAAACTAAACCAAGATTCGCCAAATTTCGGACTTGGCTTAATAGGCGATTTAAATAAGATGATGAGTCTCAATGAGCTGGCCGAATATGTCAAAGAAAAGCTCGGCGCACCATTTGTCAAACTATGGACAGCTGGCAAAGACGCTAATGTAAAAGTTTCAAGGATTGCTATTTGCGGTGGCAGCGGATCTTCTCTTTTACCTCTTATCTCAAATGCAGATTGTTATATCAGTGGTGATTTTACTTATCATCAAATCATAGATTCATGCACACCAATCATCGATGCAGGGCATTATTACACAGAGACACCCGTGCTCAATAAGATATTTGAGGTCTTATCGACTTTGCCCTCTTACCTGGAAATAGTTAAAACAGAAGATCATGACATACAAAACCTAAAACTTATTTAATTGAGGAGGAGAAATGAGTAAATTAAAGGAGTTTATCAAGGAACGTGAAGCTCTGACAGAAAAGACTTTAGAGTTTGGGAAAAAGAACATCAAACGCTTTTTTAATCTTGACTGGAGCACATACAAGGATGGAGCCTTAGATAAAAAGACAAAAGAAATGCTTGGGCTTGTTGCCAGCATGGTCTTACGTTGCGATGACTGCATCAACTACCATATGATGGAATTGTGCAAAACAGGCATCACAGACGACGAGCTGGAAGAGGTCTTTTCTGTTGCCTTAATCGTTGGCGGTTCTATTGTTATCCCCCATTTGAGGCGTGCTGTTGATAAATGGGAAGAAATAAAAGAGTTTTATTCACCATCATTAGAAAAAGATAAAGACGCTTTTTTTGACTATTTATATGATCAAAGCAAAGCAATTCTTTCTCATGAAAGTGACCTCAACAAAGCCATGCAAGATATCTGTATCTTACTTGATAATAATGTGCCATATTATAATTGGACTGGCTTTTACTTAGCTGATGAAAAATCAAAAACCTTGCATCTCGGTCCATTTGTGGGTGAAGACACTGAACACACCAAAATCGATTATGGCACGGGAATATGCGGTCAGACAGCTGAGACAAACGAGACTTTTATGGTCCCTGACGTCTCATTGCAAGGCAATTATCTGGCATGCTCAATTAAAACAAAGTCAGAGATTGTGGTCCCAATTTTCAATAAAGCAGGGTCCTTTGTGGGTGAACTTGACATTGACTCTCACAAAATAGATCCTTTTGACTCAATAGATAAGAAGTACCTTGAAAAGATCTGTATTGAAATTGGCAAGTATTTCTAAATAATCTGTTAATGAAATATAGACCAAATATTTCTCTTCAAGTCTTTTCTAATTATAATATTGAAAAAAAGAAAAGATATCTCTTCCTCATACTAAAAGAGATAGAAAGGGCTAATGATGAACAGTTTGCCCTATTAAAAGACGAATTTTTGAACTTATTAGATGTTTCAAAACTCAATCATAAGACAGATGCTCCACCAATGCAGGATAAACATGGTTTTATCAATCATTATTTTGAGATCTTTAAAGAAGAGTTTTACTCTGAGAAAGACTTTCATTTTTGCTCTGCAGAACCACATATCCACATCAGCAATAAAGACAATCAAAATCAACCAAAGACCTATCCATTAGTGCTTCTTTTGCACAATTTACGTTCAGCCTTCAATGTCGGAGCAATCATTCGCACGGCAGAGTGTTTTGGTATAGAAGAGCTCATTTTCACGGGTTATACAGCGCTACCAAGCCACCCAAAAGTAGTTAATACCGCTATGAATGCACAAAGCAAGATTAAGTGGCAATATCATGAGAATATCTTTGCTGTAATAGAAAAATATAAAGAAATGGGCTATACGATCTATGCACTGGAGACAGCGGAGCCCTCTGTTTCATTGTTTGAGCATCAATTCCCAGATAAAAACTTGCTAATACTCGGCAATGAAGCGCTTGGTATCGAGCCAATAATCCTCCCCCATGCCGATCACATCTTGCAAATACCTCTTTTCGGTTGGAAAAACTCTCTCAATGTCGCAACAGCCACAGCAATTGCAGTTTATGAGATAATAAAGCAAGCAAGTCCAATGAGGGGTTGATTAATGCATAAATCAGGTTTACAGACTTGAATAATACTGAAAACTGAGGATTGAAAGATGAAGTGTAATTGTGCTGAGCCAACTAAGGGTAGTTATTAGTAAAAAAAAATCATCTCTAAACCCGCTTGTAGTAGGCATCTGCTGAATTAGGTGAAAATAGTTTTCGAAAAACTCCATTTTGTAAGCCCTATATATATAGAGGGTGTTATTTTTATTATGATTCAGCTTTCTTCTTTTATAAGTTATTTTGACTAATAACAGTTTCTTTTTCTTTAAAAAACGAAAATAAAGCTTGCATTGCATTTTTATTTATGTTATTGTTGACAAGATTGATGAATTTATAATAATTGTTTAAGGTCAAGAATATGGTATTGATTTTAGAGAGTTTAACATGAAAAGAAAAAATATTACATAGGGGTTGATGTGATTGAAAAATCTCGTTTAGGTTATATTTTAACAAGAAAGGATATTATAACTGACCAGCTGCTGGCAAAGGCATTGGAGCAGCAACAGTTAGAGGGGGCTCATGGGCGCAAGCTTGGGCAGATATTAGTTGAAGATTTTGGAATAGATCATCATTTGATCTTTTCGACATTGGCAGAGATTTATGCATTTAGATCTATAACAATCGATCCCTCAAAGCTCGATGCTAATCAAATAAAACACACAAAAGATCTACTCAGCCGCTTTAGCGAAGATTTTCGAAAAGAGCTTATTTATAAAAAGATCTTGCCCTTTCAAGCAAATCTAAGCCTAAAGTCTAGTCTAATTGTCTTGGCTGCTGATGTCACAGAAAAAGCAGTAGAAAAAATACCTTTAAATACAGAATTCAAAAAATACGAAGTTGTTTATTGCCCTTTAAAAACACTTGATGAGTTGATTCAAATCTTGGCACCACAAAAAAATGAATTTTTAGACATATTGCAAGAGGCAAGCGAAACAACTATCACGGACTCTGTTACCATTGAAGAAGGACTTGATGAAGGGGAGCTTGACGAAGAAATCAATAAGAGTTTGTTGGTAAACCTCTTCGAAGGCTGTTTACTCGAAGCTGTGCGAAAAGGCGGCGTCTCTGACGTACATATTATCCCTTATCAAAAGAATGCTGTCGATATTTATTTTAGAGTTGATGGTAAATTGCAACTGTGGCATAGACAAGAAAATACCTCTCCTGAAGCAATGGCTGCTGTGGTAAAAGATAGATCAAATGGCGTGGATAGGTTTGAGCGTGATGGCGCACAAGACGGCTTTGCCCAAAGAGTTGTTGATGGGCATTTGATACGTTTTAGAATCTCGATTATCCCTATTGTTTCAGCCGAATTTGAAAGACGGTTTGAAAGTGTTGTTATACGCGTAATTGATGATAGAAACGTGATTGCTGACCTGAGAAAGCTTGGCTTTCAAGAAAAAGCAGAACATGATTTC
>JAKPKU010000111.1 GCA_029553545.1 Candidatus Cloacimonadota bacterium | reverse complement strand
TTCGAAACGGGAGTTTGTAACGTTCTGCAGACCTTTTGGAAAGTGACTTTTATAACCTGCTTTTCAGGCCTTAAAAACAGCCACCAGGTGGGGGATTTTCAAGTGGCCACAGGTGGGGGATTTTGGGTGGCCACCCGGGCTTGAAGACAGATTAGGAGAAAGGTCTTCCCATTTGTTTTATAACGGAGATTAAAAATTCGGCAGTTAAAAATAAAGGGGATTAGCAACTTATTATAAAGCTATTTTCCGCGAGTATTTATTTCAATCTTTCTAAGATATATTAATATTTTTAATATAGATATTAAATAGACCGTCCCAAATATTCCTGACATTAAAAAAATAATTGAGGGTAAATAAGCAATTGCTTGAGACCCATGACTAGGCCAATAATAAATAGCTACTATTGCACAACATAACATACCAAAAACAGCAAGCAATATTAATACTACTTCAATTGGCTTGTCCGGTGGTGTGTCCAGATAGTCTAAATTTTCATCTGAACTTATTTTTGTTTCTTCTGATTCCTTTATATTAAAAAGGTCGGCACATTCCATTAACGGAATTGGTTTCGGCATTCCAGTTTTCCATAACATTGTTTCAGGGGTAATTTTACCATCAAGAAATATTTTTTTTAGCTGATAAATTGTTACAGGCCCCTTGCGACCAGATGGTGTGTCGTAAAACCATTGCATAGTTTTCTCCTTGGAGATTTTTTATGGTGCAGCATTTTGAAAATCTAATCTAAAGTTCAATTGGTAATACGCATATTGTATAGTAGTGTGAATTTGCATAATTGAAATAATATGTCAATTGTCTTTCTCCTGAAAAACTATAGTAAGCATAAATCTTATTATTCATTTTATATTAATAAAAAACGAATGATTATACAAAAAAAATAAATAGAAATGAAGATGATGATTGATACTGTGGTGGAGCTGTTTTTGATGATATTTGTTTAAAAAGTAATTGTGGATTCGGATCCTTATATCTGACTTATGAACGAACGAAAAGAAATCAGGGTGAAATTGTCTATAGCACTTCTGATGTAGGCATGTTGTATAAACTGTTTTAAAGTACACTAATCGCAATTATTATCGATGTAGCGAGCAAATTGTACATCTACAAGAATGTTTAGAAAAATGTCGGACACCAACTACTTTCCCATCTTTGCGATCCGCTCTTCTAAATATATGACTAAATAATTCATTCTCATTGTTTTCTAAATAACGTCTCAATGAGTAAGCACACAGATCAGCGATTTGAATCATGCTTGTTAAATCTGAGTCCACAAATAAAGGTGTTTCAATAATATTATCTATTTTTGTCCAAAGGGTCCCTTTAGCATGGAAAGCTCGCATTAATTCAGTATGTTTTTTTGCAACAGTTTGATTATTGTCATGAATAATAAGTCCACGATACATGTGTGAAGAGGCATTTTGTTTTGAAAAAAGATTTAGACATTGCTGAAATCGTGAAATAATTTGTTCAAACGCTTGTTCATCAATGGATTGCGTTGCTAATCCACAATCAAAAAAAGTTTTATCGATACACTCAGCAAATAATCTTGCGTCCTGCCAATTACCAACGGCCCTTGCTATCTCTGCAATAAATTTTACCCTTTCCGCGTAGGTTAGATGGATATAACAATCTGTTTGCTTATAATTTTTCTTTGTTTGTTTATAAGATGAACTGTTTTTTTTCTGTAAAGATAAAAGATGAGTTGTTCGATACTTTATTACTTCAGAGCGCCGTTGCATGTGTGATAATTTATCAAAGTTGGGAATTTTAACTTGCTCTAGATACTTTTTAAGTAGCCAACCAGTATGTATTTCAATTCCATCAAGATTATATTTCTTTTTAATAGAGGCTATTTCTTTATCATATAAAGGCCAACAATGAATTGGTATTGCTATTCCGGCTAGTATAAAATGACTTGTATTCCCAGGAATATCAGAAGTTCCAGATTCGTCTATATAGCAGATGTGCATAGTTGACTCCCCTGAAAAAAAGATAAAAAAAAGCGACTGGTGAAAAGGCTATTAAAGCCCCTCGGTGAGACGCTTGGCGACTCATTCCAGACGCGATTAGACAATTACTAGATACGTATGAGCTTTGTCAAGCATTTTTTAGTCAAGAAACATGACATGATTAGGCAAAGAAATTCAATCCAAGTATCGTTTACGAATGAAATCAAAGCAAAGCAAAAACGAACGTTTTTACTGTAGGTAAAAACAATAGGAATATCCTTGACTTATGGCTTATACGGCTTTAAATTAAAAGTCAGTTTAAGACGTTTTCGTTTAACCATTATTGAAAACTGACGAAAAGGAGGATTTAAAGCATGAAAAAAGCACAGGTGAAGGAGCAGCCGACACAAAGAAAAGTTGTCGGCTATCTCAGGGTGAGCACAATGAGCCAAGACCTTGAGAAAAACAAAATAGACATTTTAACTTATGCGAATGATCATAAGCTTGGGAATGTTGATTTTGTTGAAGAGGTCGTATCGGGCAAAGTCTCTTGGAAGAGACGGAGAGTCAAGGAGATCATTGACTGGTTGGGCAAAGACGATTGGATCATCGTTGCCGAGCTAAGCAGACTAGGACGGTCTATGCTTGAGATCATGGAGATCATTGCTGAAGCGAAGAAAAAGGAAATCAACATTCACGCTATTAAGAATAACTGGACGCTGAACGGCACGATTGAAAGCAAGATTCTACTGATGGTCTTTTCAATGGCAAGCGAAATCGAAAGAGACTTGATCAGCTCAAGAACAACAGAAGCTCTTAGAGTAAGAAAAGCATCGGGGATGAAACTGGGAAGACCGAAAGGACCAGGAAAGAGTAAGCTTGATCCGCATAAAGATGAAATCATGGCGTTGCTCAGAAACGGCGTACCTAAAAAGCTTGTTGCAAAAAGATATGGAGCATCAGTCGTCAATCTTTATAACTGGATATTGAAGAACAATCTTGATGTAAAGGTCAGAGAGTCAGGAGAAGGACTATGGGCACACGCAGAGTCATAAAGAATCTGGAAGCAGCAATCGACCGCATATGTATTGACATCAAAGAAAAGAAATGTGGATCAGGTGCAGACAAGCTTGACTCACTAGCTAAGCTTGTCAACTCATACGGTCGGTTGATTGAACATAAGAAGGTAAAAGCCTATGATAAAATGATGGACGGTGATCCAAATCATTATAAGCGAATGCTTAAAGCAGAGAACAAAGATAGAAAAGGTATAATCAGATAGGTCGGCCCCCTCGGTTTATCTCAGGAAAAAGTCTTGATTTAGGCGGTAGGGACCTGACCGCAAAATATCCTCCAGAAAATCTCAAGAACGTTACTTTCAAATAATTCGACTCATATTATTACATTTTATTTGGTATAAGCTTGATATTGATTTATTTTCGGTAAGCGTGCTAAAGTGCCAACGAATCTAGTAAATAAATTACCACTAATTTCTTTTTGCACCGCCTTTAAGATACTACGTTAGAATATATGGTTTGGAAGTAAACACCACATAATTGAAATCAGTACTATCAGCCTATGGCAGAAAACAAAAAAATTAGGTTTTATTTAGACTACAAAATATCACCCCAATTGTCAAAACTTCTTCAGATGCAGCCATATTCTGATTCCTTTGCCTTCAAATGGAAAAGAATCAAAGACCTTCAAAGTAGTAAATTTTTAACAGACATAAAGGGGAAGAAAATTTTCATAACAACAAACATCGACTATCTCGATGAAGATAAATATCCATTAGGTATTCTCAAAGATACTATTATTGTCGTAATAACAATTCCCGAATCATCATATGCATTTGGTAGCGTAGGGTACGTGCTTTTTAATTTTCTAGAGTTCTCAATGCCATCATTAACTTATCAATCTAAGATTTTTATTGATAAAGATATTAAAATTTATACAGGACTTTCGCCAATACGCACAGGCGACAGGCGTAACATTATGGAATAATAGACGATAATCCGATAAAAACGCGATTACATACTATGGGGGATTTGACAGTTGAGCGCCGTCAGTAAGACCTCTTGCTCTTTTGATAT
>JAKPKU010000089.1 GCA_029553545.1 Candidatus Cloacimonadota bacterium | reverse complement strand
CTTGAACACTACCCCGTCAGACTAATGCAGGGGCGAGCTGTGCTCGTCAGCCCTTCAAAGTTATCATTCAGTTTGCACCCTGAGGATGACAAATAAGAAAGAGAGGTAAGAAATGGATAAAGATAAAAACCTCATAAAATCATCTGCTGCAGAATATTTAACTTACATTGCCTCTATGGGTGATAATGAAGAAAGCATTGAAATGCGCTATGAAGATGAAAATATATGGCTTACACAAAAGCTTTTAGCTGAATTATATGATGTTGATGTGCGAACAATTAATGAACATATTAAAAACATATTCTCTGATAAGGAACTGGAAGAGGATCGAACTATCCGGAAATTCCAGATAGTTCAAAAAGAAGGAAATAGGAGTGTTAAGAGGGAAATCAATCATTATAATCTTCAAATGATAATTTCTGTTGGCTTCAAGGTAAATAATGATAGGGCTGTGCGTTTTCGTAAGTGGGCTGGACAAGTTGTAAAAAACTACACTATTCAGGGATGGGTAATGGATAAAGAACGCTTGAAAAAAGGTCATATGTTTACAGATGAATACTTTGAGCGCCTTCTCCAATCCATACGAGAGATACGTCTTTCTGAACGTAAATTTTATCAGAAAATTACAGACCTTTATACTACAGCTTTTGATTATGGTAGTAAGGCTAACACAACCCAGCTCTTCTTTCAAACAGTACAAAATAAGATGCATTGGGCTGTCCATAGGCACACTGCTGCAGAATTGATTGTAGAAAGAGCAGATGCTGAATTACAAGCTGAGAGACAGATACCAATGACTATGCAAGATTGGGGAAAACGCCTCGATAGCTTCTTGGAATTCAACGGCAATGAATTATTAATAGGATCAGGGAAGATTAGCTCTGAAAAGGCTAAGCTGCATGCAGAAACAGAGTTTGAAAAATTCCGTATTATTCAAGATAGACTTTATCAAAGTGATTTTGACAGATTTTTATTAGAAGGTAATGAAATAGAGGGACAAAGATCTTAAGCTTTTGCTATATAATTCACCATGAGAAAGATATATCAAAAACCAAGGATTTCTCTGTGGTTCAAAAAGAAGGCTCGAGAATATTCGGATGAGCAAACCTTTATGGCGACCGCCGCAACTTTTTAAAAATAAATTACATGTTTTTCAAGTTGGAGGTTATAATATATAAACAAAGGTAGAAAGAAGGAGTTACGTTATGAGTTATAAATACAGATTAAAAGAAATAATATTGGATGAAAACACATTATCTGAACTGTTTAAGTATTCTTCTGAAGTAGGTTATATTATTATTTCTGCATTTAGTGGTAGTGACGGTGTTTCTGGCATTCTTGATCATAATTTAGAGAAAAGCAGATCATTAAAAAGTGATATACGAGCTTCGGGGTTTGCATTTATACCTGTTTGGGGTGACTTTATTGAGGATGAAGGTACAACTATCAAGGAACAGGCTTTTATCGTTTTTAATTTTGTGAAAAGAATAGAGCAGGAAGATTCTGAAGAACTGTATAAATTGGGTTTAGATCTCTGTAAAAAATATGATCAAGAAGCGATTATATATAAACCTATAGGTCAAGAGAGAACCGCACATTATGTCGGTTCTGATGGAAGCACTATCGCTACATTTAGTACAGCTTCACCAGCAACTTCTGCTGATGTGTATTTCACAAATTTAAATAAATCAAGGGAAAAAGAATCTGGAAAAGCATTTGCATATAGAGAAGGTCATGTGTATTTAGCGAAGTCCCCTGAAACCGTAGCTGAGGCATACCTGAGACCAGGAGAAATATATTTCAGGATTAGAGATGATAGCTAAGTTGACGGGTAATTTCACTACGTGAAATTGAGGGATTAATCCGAACAACTAAGGATAGATTGTTCGTACTTTGGCTCACTATAGCTTACAGAATATTCAAAATCACCTGATTTAGTAATTTTGTTTAAGTAATTAATACGTATATCAGCTTCTTGAGAGGACTTTACTTTAAAACCAAATTGTTTATTTACGCTATTTAGCTTATTATGGTTAATATTGCATTCGTTAACAAATCCGATATGGTTCATTATTCTTTTTTCTAGATAGTCATTTAATTGAATATGCGTATAATCATCGATAGATGATTTTATGTGCTCTATATACTCTTTATCGATTTCTACACCGATACTATTTCTTTCTGAGCTCATTGCGGCAAGCATCGTGGATCCAGTTCCAAGGAAAGGATCAAGGACAGTATCACCTTTTACAGAGTACATATTTATTAATCTGTAAGGTAATTCGAAGGGGAAAGCACCGCTTCTATTACGGCTTTCAATGTTTTTTATTCTTTGAGATGTGCCATTAAAGTTCCATATATCAGAGAACCACACATTTCTTTCTTCCCAGAAGAAGGCACTTTCTCTTCTTATTTGTTTTTCAGTTTCATTCTTAAACTCTCTCTTTGCGCCTTTTCTGAAGATCAGAATATACTCGTGTTCCAATGTCACATAGGCTCCAACGGGTAGCATGCCTGAGCCCATAAACTTGTTAGGAGCATTAGTTTGTTTTCGCCAAATGATATTAGGCAAGTTATCAAATCCTAATGATATGCAGTAAGATAAGATCCTTGAGTGGTTTGAGTATAAACAAAATTTATTGTTTATAGTCTTTGTTGCATCTCCTATATTGACACACATGATCCCGCCTGGAATTAACACTCTATACATTTCTTTCCATACTCTATCAAGAATTTTATGCATTTCCTCAAAATATAAATACAGGTCTGATGGTATTTTTTTTGTGTAATTATCAAGTTGAGACTTAAAGCTTTCATCCCACATTTCGATTATTGGATAAGGAGGTGAGGTAACAATTAGAGCTACTGATTCGTTTTTTATTTCTGGCAAATCGCAAGATGATTTATTAAAAAGAGTATGTTTTGTGTTCATTATTATCTCCTCAAGTTATTATTAAAACATAATAAATAAAGTCAAGTAAATAATATTTTTCGTCGATTTTCTGACGAGCAAAGCTCACCCCTACATTAGGGTGCAGACTGGATGATATTTTTCAATAAAAACATTGACAAGATTTTTCAACTATGCTATCTTGACAAAACTGATGAGTTAATGGAGTGTGAAAATGAGAAGAAAAGTGTTATTAGTGTTTATTTTACTGTGTGTGATGTACATGTCAAATTTGCATGGGATCAGGGAGATGCGGGCACGCCAGATTGATGCCCCTAAGGTGAAAGAATTGTTTTTATCCAATCCAGAAGATGGCGGTTTGGTAATTTATTCCACTATACCCAATCTACGTTTTGATTCAAATATGAACAGTATCGTCAAGCTCGATGAAATGCCTATTGATGGGAAGTACAAATTGTATTTAAAGACGATGCGCAATCAGATAATCATTATCAAATCCGTCGGTTATGCTGAATGTCATATCCATATTGCCAACCTACAGCCGCAAGAGGGTAGATATTATGCCTTGGAGGACACAAGCGAAGATGAGGGGATAGGGAATTCTGTGCCTGTAATCTTCAATGTCAAGCCTACTGATGCGATTATTCGGGTAGGAGAAAAGGCTTTTAAGTCTGGAGAGGTACAGTCATTGGCACCAGGCAGACATCAAGTGAAGATCTCTAAAGAAGGCTTTCAAGCTATACAAGATGTAATCGAAGTTAGTGAAACAAATATTATGTTTAACTATGAACTGAAGGAGATAGAAATTGTCTTGGTGACGATTAATAGTACACCTGATGGAGCAGATATCTACATTGATAATGTGAACAAAGGCAAAACGGAGCGTGCGCTATTCCTATATCCAGGCTCTTATAATCTTCGAGTCCAGAAAGATAGTTACCTTGCTGTGGACGAAGCAATTGAAGTGAAAGAAAAAGGCACAAATTCATTTACTTATCGTTTAAACAAAAACTCAGGCAATTTAAATCTCACATTGAATCCTACAAATGCAAAAGTCTTTTTAAATAATGAACCAGTCAGCTCATCGAACAGAATAGAATTGAGCCCTGGGTTTTATAAAATAGAAGTTAAAGCAGACAATTATGAGAGTTTTACCGAGACTATTGAGATCAAATTAGGTGAGACTATCTCAAGATCGATTAACCTTACCCCAAAATATGGTGATCTGATGCTCTTGGCAAATCCTAATTCTGCAAGTATAGAAATCTCACAGAATAATCAGATAATTAAAACCATTACAGGCTCGCAGATAGTCAAAATGCAAGAGGGTAATTATGAAATTGCGGCTAAGGCAAGCGGGTATAAGCCCTATAATGGTAAATTTACTATCAAAGATCAACAGAAAACTGAATTGAATATCGAGCTGCAAAAGGAACCTGAGATACCTACACATATGGTTCAAGTTAAAGGTGGCACATTCCAGATGGGGTCGAATGAATGGGATTTCGCTAAGCCTATTCATCAGGTTACATTGTCTTCATTTTATATCAGTAAATATGAGGTAACTCAAAAAGAATGGCAAGCCGTAATGGGAAACAACCCCGCTAAATTTATAGGTGAAAATCGACCTGTAGAGAAGGTCTCGTGGTATGATGCTGTCAAGTATTGTAATAAACTCAGTGAAAAAGAAAAGTTGACCCCCGTTTATACGATCAATGGCAATAATGTGACGTGTAATTGGTCAGCAAATGGCTATCGCTTGCCCACAGAAGCAGAGTGGGAATTTGCTGCCAAAGGCGGAACTAAGTCTAAAGGCTATGCATATTCAGGCTCTAATAATATTGCTGATGTAGCATGGTACGATAAAAATTCTGGTAAACAGACACATGAAGTTGGCAAAAAAGGAGCTAATGAGCTTGGTCTTTATGATATGACAGGCAATGTGTGGGAGTGGTGTTGGGATTGGCATGATAATTCATACTATGGTAAAAGCCCAAAGAATGATCCCAAAGGCGCAAGTAGCGCTACCAATCGCATTCTTCGCGGTAGTGCTTGGGACTTCTATGAAGAACTCTGCCGTGTAGCTATTCGCTTCAGCTATGCCCCTGACTATAGCAGTAGCTTGCTGGGGTTTAGAGTTGTACGTAGAGTGCCTTAGTCACAATGAGAGGCTGTTGCATGAGAGATGGTTTTTCTGACGAGCAAAAGTTGCCCATACATTATTTTTGGTCCTCGCTTCGCTGCGGGTTAGGTACTTTACTTCGTAAAGGTTAGGTATTTTCACTTCGTGAAAAGTTAGGTACTTCGACTTCGTCGAAGGTTAGGTACTTTCACATTCGTGAAAGGTTTTTTTAAAGGAAAGCTTATTTATGCGACTTCGTCGCTGCGGACGAGCAAAGCTCGCCCCTACATTAGGCTGCAAACGGGATAAGAGAGTTCCTAATTACAAAGAATTTCTTCTTCCAATAACTCTTTAAATGCGAGGGTCAATTCTTTAGAATTTATCGTTTTCATACACCTAAAATGGCGTTTAGGGCATTCTTTTCGTCCATGTAATGTGCAAGGTTGGCAACGCAAGTTTTGCTCTAATATTTGTGCTTTTTTATTTAAGGGGCGAAAGCCCAGCGAAGTATGAGTAGAGCCAAATATTGCGATCTGTGGTTTACCCAAAGCGGCAGCAAGGTGCATTGGTCCGCTATCATTGCTAATTACGCCATGCAAATGACTCATAAATTCGATCAACTTATCCAGCTCAAAGAAGCCACTCATATCGATAGGTTTTTGCATGCAATTCTTGCGTATTTCTGTGCACACAAACTTATCGGCATGAGAACCGAGTAAGACAAACTGGCAGTTCCACGTTGCAGGTATATTATTGATAAAGTTTGAAAGATAGGAGGCTGGGTATTGTTTACTGTCAAAGCTTGCACCAGGGAATATGCCGATTAATGTCTTTTTATGGCTGATATTAAACTCTTCAAAAGTGTCGATAATATATTTACTCAGCTGTTTTTCGAGCACTAATTTGGGGAATAG
>JAKPKU010000075.1 GCA_029553545.1 Candidatus Cloacimonadota bacterium | reverse complement strand
CAAATGATTTTTGAATGCATCCAATGAATATTTGCATCAATTACAATATTTCGACATTTCATAACAAGTGATTGAAAATCTTGTCTTGAAAAACTACTTGTTGGTCTAATGACATAACCTTCACATTTATCGCCAAACATTTTATCAGTATCAATATTTCTAATCAGCTTTTCATCATAAACGCCACGATAAAATTCCGGAACAGTTGATAAGTTTAATTGCTTTGTCAATTTAAATGTTTCATCCCAGCTTAAACAAATATCATCTTGCCACATTGAGAAGACTTCAAAAATAGATCTTAAAGCGTGATATTGAATTGTATGTTTTGCTGATAAGTTTTCTCCACAGATTCTAATATTTTCTGGAATTTGATGACTGATGTTTCCATGCAATTGTGCAATTTTGCTTCTTGATAAATGATATCCTGAATTTATGCTTCTAGCGTGATGATAATCGCGATATAACGTTGTATTTTCGCCATCTCGTTTTTCCAATACAACAACTTCAACATTTTTTAAAGCATCAACATCACCAAACAGATCATCTTTGTCAGAAAATTTTGACCATGGGACATGTGATATTCTCGGGTGTTTTTCATATTTGATATTCATAAATCACATCACGCTTGGTGAATAAGTTAATTGTGAATTGGTGATGACCCAAAAGACTTTTTCATTTCCATTGTGTTGTAACTTTTTTGACAATGGTGCATATAAATCAATTGATGCATGAACAGGTCCCCAATCAGCGACCATTGCGTTAACGCAGATATTTGTTCTTGGATTGCACACAATAATTTCAACATAACAGGGAATTGTTTTGTGTGCAACAATATAACCTTTGTTGATATAAGACTGTGCTTTCTTTGTTGGTTTGCGATGTGAAACACACGCTAAATGAGTGCTTTTACCCATTGTGTTCCATTTATCTTTTGAAGGATGATCAAACGTCGTTGCTTGACCAAATGTTACAGTCGATAATGACAGAACAAGATAAAACAGATAATGCATATATGTTCCTTTCTATGCTTGAAGAACATATATGCGATTGTAATCTTATGCTTCTTGATAGATTACTGAACTTAACGCAACAAATGTTCTACAAACTGATGATGCATTTTCAAATGCAGATTTTGTTACAATTACAGGATCAATTAACCACGAGGGTATTCCATTAAGTATCTTGTTAGACTTAGCATCATACACAGATGTTTCTGTTTTGCATGATGTAAACCAATCAAAACTTCTACCAGCGTTGCTCATAATTGCTTTTAAAGGTGCTTCTACACCTTCTTTAACAATTGATTGTGTCGCTATTGATATATCAGTTAAATCAATACTTTCATAAGCATTGATTAGAGCAATACCACCTCCAGATATTATACCATATTCAAGTGCCCCTTTGCACGCCGCAATAGCATCTTCAGCTCTATGTTTCTTTTCAATTGCTTCAGCGTCAGTTGGTGCAGCAACTTTTATTAAACAATGCTTGCTCGCAATCAAAGAAGCACGTCTTATAAATGAATCTTTCACTTCAATTGAAGTTGAATCTTCTGCAGTTTTGCGAAGAAACTCAGAATGTTGAATTGCATTTGAATTATTGTCTGGAATGATTGAAATTAAAGACTGTTCGACATAGAATCTTTTAATTGATGCATATTCTGCTTGTTTGTTATTATTTGGATCAAATAACGTTGTGCCAAGTGCGATAGCAATATCTGAAATTTCATCATAAGATGTTGTCTTTAATTTGCAAGCAATGACGTTCATATTTGCTTTGACTTTATTTTGCACAAGTGCTTGAAACGCTGTCTGTTCATAATCTGAAAAAATAAGAATTAGAGGCTTTTTATTTTCTTGTGCTAGTTTCATGATATGCATAATGTTATCAAAAGTTGATAATTTAAATCTTGACAAGACAACATATGCTTCATTGGAACCCGCAGCAAGTCGACCATTGATATTTGCAAAGTGTGTTGATAACAATTCGCCTTTGATAAACAAACCATCAGAAGTCTCTAAATGCGTAAGACCAATACGTGCATCATCTAAAGTAATTCTTCCTGATAATCCAGCAATCCAAACAGCTTTTGCAACGGGCTCTGCAATTTGCATATCATTATTTGAAGCAATCAATGCAACATTTAATAAATCATCAAAGTTCTTGCAAGGTTTTGCAAATGATTTAATTGATTCTGTTAGACGCGAACAGATAATGGGCAATTCAGAACGCAATAACGTTTGTGATATGCCCGATGCAATTAGTTTTTCTGCTTGTTTAACCATTGCAGCAGCGAGCACTGTGCAAGTAGAAGTGCCATCACCAGCAATTTCAGCAGTTCTTTGCGCAGCATCTTTTACAAGATCTGCGCCCATTGATTCAACAGGATGTTTAGGGAAAATAGATTTACTGACAGTCACGCCGTCTTTTGTTGCAATTGTTTTATTGTTTGAATCTTTTAATAAAACAGTTCTTCCGGCAGGACCCATTGTCGAGGAAACAGGATCTGCAATTGCAGTTATCCCATTAAGAATTAATTTACGCGCTTCAGCATCTGATATTGTGTGTGTATTCATATTTTACACATACAATATCAGATCACTGTTTTATTATAATTTTTTCATTTTCAATTTGCTACTGCGACCACCAATGAATGGCGTTGCGTCTTCGAGATCGTCATATGCAGTTAATAACTTATCAACACGTTTTTGCAATTCAGTAATAGAAGATTTTGCTTCAGTTACTGACATATATTGTCGACGTTTCATATATTCATTGATGTATGCAACAGGCCACTTCTTAAACTGATCACCAACTTCGTCGTAATAAACTCCCAAAATATTTCTGATTGATACATCATCAAGTTCTTTAATCGTTATGATCTCGTCAAAGCGACCTGGTCGCATCAATGCTTGATCAAGAGACATTTTGTCGTTAACAGTCACAATTGTTAATTTTGCATTTTGCAAAAACCATTCTTGCAATTCTAACAAAAGTTTCTGTGTATCTAAATCACATCGATCAAAATCATCGATAATGATTGCATTTGGTTTAAAAATTCTAATCAATTCCATGATCGTTGGAATCGAATAAGAATTAATATCTTCAATGCAAATTCTAACAGCTCGCAAATCTAATTGTCGAATAATTGATTGTGCAAGCGTAGACTTTCCAGTTCCAGGCGGTCCCTCAAGCATAACAGTTCGAGAAATGTTTACAGCAAAAGCTCGCTTATAGTTTGCAACCAACTGATCAGCGCGAGTTGATTGCAATGCATGACGTATTGAATCTGCTTCAATCGTAAAAGTCGTGCTATCTTGATCATCATAATCGTAACTCCCTCTTAAATTTTTGTGCTTAACTTTTTTAAACACAATCACGGCATCATCTTTATATTGCTGCCAAAGTTTTTCAGCAATTAAAGTTTTTACTTTTTCAAGCATGTCTTCTTTGCAGAAAATACGCTTTGGAGCAATATGACCAGAAACAAAATCTTGCCAACCGATCTCAATATTTTCATGGTTATTTTCACTAATGTTTACAAAAATAATCTTATTTGATTTTTGACTAGACTCTTCTGAATCACTAGAACTTTTATTTTTATTGTCAAAAACAACTCGCGGATACGTCTTATAAGCATTATAAATGATGCTTGCAAAATCATCGCTAAATGGCGTAACCCAACCATTAATATCAAAAAAATCTTGTTCAATATTTAAAACATTTTCAACAAACAGATTTGCAATTCCAAAAACATTTTTTGCAAGTGCATATGTTACACTTTTCTTTTTCTTGCGAGCTTTTCTAACGTCAGATTTAAGATTGTTTAAACGTTCAAAAACATCTGTTGCAAGTGAAATACTGCGATGATTTTTGATTGCATAATAATTTTGAAAAAAATTCTTTGATGAACTCCAATTTAGGCCGTCAGTTAATTGAGATAAAAATGTTTTCTGTTTTTGTGGATTCATATTTAAATAATAACATAGCCTTTGTCATAATTGCACATGTGGAACCCATTTAATTGTTAGACCCTTAGCACATTTATCTTTTATAAAATTATCGTTTTCAATAACATCGTTTTGTGGAATTTTCAAGAATTCTTCAGCGCCATGATAAAATGCAAGCTTTCGCATTGCAATTCCATGCAGAAGACCTAAAAGCGCTTTCCATTCAAGAATCATAATTGCATTGATTGGTCGCCACGGAGAAATCTTTGCACAATATAATGCTTCTGAAATAATATTTGCGCCGCATCCAGCAATAAATGTTTGACTATATAAAACTTCTGCAACGGTTTTATTTTGATATTGTTGCGCAGTTTCAAAATATTCATGTGCTTTTGAAACGTCAATATTAAAAATATCGCTATAGATCTTTGTTAAAATTGTTCTTAATTCTTGAGGTTTAATAATTTTTGCAATCACAAATCTATTTTTGCTTTTCATAAAAATAGAATCTTCATCATGAATCTTAAGTTCAATTGCTAGATTATTTGGCGTGGGTTCTAATTGTGTATCCCAAAAAGACATTCTTGAATGTTTGATTAAAAGAATTCTTTCTTCTAAGTCAAACCAAATCATATTGCCAATTGTTCCAATTTTTGTAATCTTTAAAGGAAAAACACATCTGTCTAAATTTTCAATTTTTGTGCACCAAATTCCTTGTGCAATTCCATCGATATGTTTGCCCACGAGATGCTGCAGGCGCTCCGCGATTATTCTTACCTCTGGTCCCTCTGTAGAATAGATTGGAAGGTCTAGAAATGATATCTGTGTGTTATCTTGAAGGTTTGTCATGTTAGAGATAAAATATAAACGGCGTGGGGTGCAAAAAACACACCCCACGCCGCAATTTTTATAATTTATTTATTTTGTTTACTTAATCCAATAAATTAGATCAGTTCCACGAACAAGCTTTCGATTAACACTGAAACTTTGAATAAAGATATCATAATCAGCATGATTTCCTGGATTCAGTCGAATATCTACGCCAATTGGCAAACCTAATAGCGACCTCGCTTCTGGACCTGCATAAATCTCTCGAGTCTTCTTCTTCCTAATCAAGATTGTTTTATATGATTGAACAATCTTTTCTGGTTTTGTCAATTGATAAAACGGAGCGCCCTTAACAAATGGAGAACCAGTGACCTGAATGCAAAAGTCTCGCAATTCAGTTTCTGCTTTGACTGGATATGTTTTAATCTGATGTGCAATATTTGTTAACTTCGACAAATCTTGCTGCGTAATATTTGCTGCATTTGAATAAAACGTCTTTGTTGAAGTAGCGCCAGCAGATCTTGTTGCAAAATACTGATTAAAGCTTTGCGTTGAAATTGTCGATGCAGCTTGTGTGCCTTTGGAATTTTGTTCCCACTCAGCAACGTTGCCACTTGGAATCTGAAACGTTGAACAAAATTTATTCTTAAAACCAACAGGAAGCATAAATGCAAACGTATACTTATCAGTGTTTTGCATAGATTGCATATACTGATTTAGGTTTGCAGCAGAAATATTTCCAGCATTGTTTTCGCCATCAGTGATAATATTGATTACAAATGAAACGTTATCAGTTGCTGAATATGATTTTCGAATTGCTTCAAAATCATTGATCACTTGTGTGGTTGCATTAAAAATTGCAGTTGCATTACCGTTTGGAGAATAATTGATAAGACGAGTTACATTTGCAACGCTGGTGACATCAACTGCTTGCAATACTGTTTGAATGCCAGAATCAAACGTATATAGCGACAGATAAATCTTGTTCTTGCTTGCGTTGTTTTTAATGTTTGTGGCAATTAGATCAAACATTGCTTTTGCATCATATTGAATTGAACGCATAGATGCACTTGAATCTAGGACAATTGCAATATAATCAATCTGATTAGACGGAACAACTGGCGTTGCACTGCGATTGCCATCGTTTACATGAACAGTTGAATTAACTTGATTTGTTGGATGCTGTGTAACAACATAACCATTTGATTTTGGCACAACGGTTTTCTTTGGTTTCTTTCTCGCCGTTGAACACTCTGCAATGTCACCATCAGAATCAATGATATACATGCAGTTTGGCATACGATTAAATTTAACTTGAGCCACCACTTGCTTTGTCATAACTTGCTTAGGAATCTGAGAATAAACATAATACTTGTCATCAATGATTTTCTTGACATAGTAAAGAAGTCCAGGTAGTTTCTTAATTCCAAGCGTTACGATTTTCTTATGCATTTTATTTTTTCTCCCTTTAGAAAAGTGTTTCAAATGTTGCAACAAATTTGGGCCAACTTTTTAAGATTGCATTAAATTTCCATTGTGTGAATGTTAATATTACAGCAGACCAATCTTTTTGTGGCGTTGAATAATATACGTTTGCAAAATCAACGTCAGATACAAAACTGATTAACTCAATATTTTTATAAAATCTAGCGCTTTTTTCTTGATCTGCTAGAATTTCATTTAAAATATCCATATCACTACTTGCCTGAATTGCCAACATATCAGGCACAATTTTTGGAATGCAATCAGATACGTCACCGTGTAAAGCTCGCCAAACAAGAAATGATCCAATGTCAGGATTTGGTGTTAGATATCGTTTTCTAACGGGATCATACAATGAAACGTTATCTGCTTCTGAAACCAACTGCAAATAATCTTTGTCAGTTGATAAAATAATGTTATGTGCATCTTTATTAGATTTTCTAACTAAAAACGCAATAACATCGTCTGCTTCTAAAGCAGGATGACGAGCGACCGTAACAGGAAAATAATTTTTCAATAATTCAATTGTTAATTCAACTTGACCATAAAAAATTCTTGCTTTATTTTCTGCTTCAGGATCTGATTCATCCAATTTGCGATTTTCTTTATAAGAAGAATCAATTTGCAATCTTTTG
>JAKPKU010000072.1 GCA_029553545.1 Candidatus Cloacimonadota bacterium | reverse complement strand
GTAATTGACTGGTGTTAACTAAGGAGAGTTGTAGTGCGTTGTAAAAAATCACCCCTAAACCCGTTCGTAGTAGGCATCTACTGATTTAGGTGAAAATAGTTTTCAAAAAACACCATTTTGTAAGCCCTATATATATAGAGGGTGTTGTTTTTTAAATCTGCTTTATTCTTTTATAAGATATTTTAAGTACTCTGCAACAGCCTCATTTTTAAATACTGTTAAATTGCTTGACATTTTAACTTGACTTTGTTTATTAAATAGTTATATTGATTTGAGGAGGAAATGTGCCGAATATTTTAGATTATTTAAAAGAAAATTTTTTGATATTTGATGGTGCAATGGGCACAATGATTCAAAAGTACAAGCTCAATAAGGAGGATTTTGGTGGCTATGAGTGCAATGATTATTTGAATATCAGCAGACCAGATATTATCACTAAGATTCACAGGCAATATCTCCAAGCAGGGGCGCAAGTGATAGAAACAAATACTTTTAATGCCTCGGAGCTTTCTTTACAGGAGTATGGTTTAGCAGATAAAACAAAAGAAATAAACAGAGCAGGGGTGAGGATCGCTAAGTCCGTTGCAGCCAGATTCTCTACTATTGAAAAGCCCTGTTTTGTCTCTGGATCTATTGGTCCAGGCACAAAGCTACCCTCTTTAGGGCATATCAAGTTCGATGAAATAAGCGCAACATATTACTCTCAAATTGCAACTTTGGTGGAAGAAAATGTGGATATTTTGCAAATAGAGACCAATCAGGATCCCTTGCATATCAAAGCAGTGTTAAATGCTTGTTATCGTGTGTTTGATGAGCAAAAAAAGACTGTTCCCCTCATTGTCCAAGCGACTATTCAAGATAATGGGCAAATGCTGGTGGGCACCGACGTGCTCGCTTTTTTACATACTTTTGCCACCATGCCTGTAGATGTGATCGGAATTAATTGCGGTACGGGACCTCAGCTTATGGAGTCTTATATAAAGACACTGGCAGAAAATTCCAATAAGCTTATTTCTCTCTTGCCAAATGCAGGCTTGCCTGTAATGGAAAATGGAGAGCTCGCATATGATCTGACAGCGAATGAGTTTGCCAAAATGACAGCTGATTTGGTGAAAAAGTATAATATTCGGATGATTGGTGGCTGTTGTGGTACTACTCCCGAGTTTATCACTGCATTAGCCAAAGAGTTAGCCGATTACAAGGCAGGTCCTCTCTCTTTTGATTACAAAAACCATTTGACTTCTTTATTTTCAGCACAAGCAATAGATGTCTATCCCAAGCCTTTATTGATAGGAGAAAGGGCAAATACCAATGGAAGCAAGAAATTCAAAAAACTTTTAGAAGAAGATAAATGGGATGAGATGTTGGAGATATGTAAAGAGCAGGAAGATCAAGGCGCACATGTCTTAGATATCTGCCTCACTCATCTAAACAGGAATGAAGTAAATGATATCAACACCTTCTTCCCCATGCTCAATTCCTCTATTCAAGCGCCTTTAATGATCGATACTACCTCTTTGGATGCAGTGGAAGCTGCCTTAAAATGCCTCAGTGGAAAGGCAATTATCAACTCATGTAATTTTGAAGAAGGCGATAATAATGTGCGACGCTACTTGCAAGTTGCAAAGAGACTAAACTCTGCTTTGATCTGCCTTGCAATCGACGAGACAGGAATGGCAAAGAGTTTTGAACAAAAGCTGCATATTCTAAATCGTTTTATCGCATTAGCAAATGAAGTTGGCATGCCTCAAGATAATTTATTTTTCGACAGCTTAACTTTTTCATTGGCAACTGGTGAAGATAGCTATCGTGATTCTGCTATCGAATCGCTAACAATGATTGAATATATAGAGAAGAATGAGCCAAAAATAAGCTCGATCATGGGCGTAAGCAATGTGTCCTTTGGTTTGAACCCCAAGATCAGAAAATACCTCAATGCTGTTTTCTTGAATGAATGTGTCAAAAAAGGGCTTGACGCAGCCATAGTTGACGCCTCGAAGCTCATTCCGATCAATGAAATAGATACGGATATTTATGAGATTTGCACAAAGCTTATTTATAATAAAAAACTTAATGGTGAAGACGCTCTACTTTTATTGGCAAAATCTAATGTAACAGAAGCTAATGCCTCTGATAGTGCTGAAAACTTGCCCTACAATGAGCAGTTAGAAAACAAGATTATAAAAGGCAATACAGCGGAGCTTGATATTGTATTGAATAAAGCTTTAGCTGAAAAACATGCACATGAAATCATTAATGAACTCCTTATTCCTTCCATGCAAAAAGTTGGAGAGCTCTTTGAAAATGGGAGATTGCAATTGCCCTTTGTGCTGAAGTCGGCTGAGGTAATGAAAAAATCAGTAGAATATTTAAAACCTATGATGGCTGAATTTAGCAGCAATAAGAATAAATCCATGCTCCTGGCAACAGTAAAGGGTGATGTTCATGATATTGGCAAAAACTTGGTGCAAATAATTTTAGAGAATAATGGCTATAATATCATTGACTTGGGCGTAAAACAAACGCCACAACAAATTAAAGAAGCTATTATCATGCATAAACCGCAGTCTCTTGGACTTAGCGCTCTGCTTATCAAATCCACTTATTACATGAAAGAGACATTAGAATTTCTCAAGAATGCAGACATCAATATACCCGTCATCTGCGGTGGCGCAGCATTGAACAAAAGCTTTGTAGAAAGAGAATTACAGACTGTCTATAATGGCAAAGTTATTTATGGAAAAGATGCCTTTTCTGGCTTAGAATTTATGAAGGAAGTACTATGAATTATCAAATCAAGCCGCACTGTATAGGGCTTAATCAAGTTGATAGCATTGATATTGAAATAATTAATAACTGGATAAATAAAAAGATGCTATACTTTAAATTATGGGGCTTTAAGCCTGACGATATGCAAGATAAAAATATTAAACAAGAAATAGAACAAGCCCATAATCGCATGTTCGAATGGGCAAAGACACAATGTTCACCAAGCATATCTTATGGGATATTCCCCTGCCAAGCAGATGATGATATGATTCTGATTTACAAAAAAAAAGACAGCTGTGAAAACTGCGTTGCTTGCAATCTCTTATCTACAAGTACTGAAAATGTACAGAAAGTCTTATTTTTTGAGCGTGATCAAGAGCATAATATCTCAATTTGTGATTATTTAAATACAGTAAACTCGGGTGTAATAGACTTTCTTGGGTGCCAGGTTGTAACTCTGGGCGACATGCCTGTTCAATTTGCTAAACAATTAAATGATGAAAATCAATATCAAGACTATTTTTATTGGCATGGCTATTGTTCTGCTCTCACAGAGGCATTAGCAGCCTTTACACACGCTAAAATCAGAAAAGAGATGGGTATTGCTAAAGAGAATGAAACAGTAGAAGATGAATGGGCAATGAATTATCGTAGCAGGAGATATAGCTTTGGATATAGCTGGTCAACAGATATGGCTGAGCAATTCAAGGTCTTGGATATTCTAAAGGCAAAAGACATGGGAATTATCATGAATGAAAGCGATGAATTGGAACCTGAGTTTTCAACATGTGCCATAATCATCCATCATCCAGAAGCAAAATATTGGTAAATGAAAATGTTATAATAATTATGCTTGACTTTTTTTTCTCATTGTTTAAGATAAATATTAGTATTAATAGGAGGTGGATCAATCATGCAAAGATGGCAATTTAGCGATTACAAAAGAAAGATAATATTTAAATTATTGTTGATTCTGATTGTTACTTTTACAGCAGTAAGCGCTGTAAATATCTTAGTCTTCAAAAAATACTTACAAGAAAAAGAAATTAATTCTCTTTCAAGATCAGTGGACAATACGATAAATACCTTATCAAAAACATATCAACTACCTATTTGGAATATAGATTACGACAATATTGATGCCTTGAATAATGCAATTTTGAACAATGAAGAATATGTTGCCATAAATATATTCAATGAAGATTTTGAATTTATTGCAAGCTGTGATAAGACGCTTATTAATAATTCAGCGATAATTGAAGACCGCACTGTGCCTTATAATAATTATGATAATGAAAAGAGTGTCACAAAAAAGAGTTTCCAAGTATATTATAACAATCAAAAAATTGCCAATATAGAGCTTTTTTATACCAATATTTATGCATTAAAACAAGTAAATAGAAGCAGCTTTGCAATATCTGTAACTTATCTTCTACTGATGTTGTCTTTATTATTTATTTCTTATTTATTCATCTCGACAAATATATTAAAACCTATGATATCATTATCTAAAACAATAAACTTAATTACCCAAAAAAGTGACTATACTATCAGATTAAAAACTGAATTGCAAGATGAAATTGGGCAGCTTTATAATAATTTTGATATCATGCTCGAAGAAGTACATCAAAGAAATATTAGCCACGATAAGATAAAAAAAGAATTAATGTGGGTACAAACAAACCTAACTAATATAATAAATTATATGCCGTCTATTTTAGTGAATGTTAATAAGAATGGAGAAATTACTCAGTGGAATAATGCAGCAGCAAGCTTTTTTCAGATTTCCAGCTCCGACGCTATTGGAAAGTCTTTGCGGGGTATTTCGCCCGAATTTAATCTGCTTTTTGAAAATTTTATGACACACAAAAGGAGCAAGCTTTACAATCATCAACAGATCAATGAAAGCATAATGAATGTACATATTTATCCAATAAAAAGCCCTGAGCTGGAGAATATTGTTATTTTGGCAGATGATGTGACAGAGCTTGAAAATAAAAACTCTCAATTGCAACAAGCCCAAAGAATGGAATCCATAGGCAATCTTGCTGGTGGCATTGCACATGAGATAAATAATATGCTTAGTGGAATAATCGGAACCCTGTCAATAATGAAATTCAATATCGAGAGTAAAAAAGAATGTTCAACAGAAAAGATTATGGAATACCATCAATTAATGGAGAGCTCTGCAAGTAGAGCAGCAAATATTGTACAACAATTATTATCTTTATCCAAAAAACAAGACCTCTTTCTTGCACCAATAGACTTGAACACATGTCTGACTAATGTAACAACTATATGTAATAAATCATTTGATAAGTCAGTTGAAATATTTACAACCCCATATGAGGAGCCTGCAATATCTTTTGCCTCTGCAACACATATTGAGCAAATTTTATTAAACTTGTGTATTAATGCAAATCACGCCATGACGATCATGAGAGATTATAATGATGAGTATGGTGGTGTATTAAATCTTACTATTTCAATGATCAAAGCTGATCAGTTTTTCACCCAAATTCACCCCGATGCAGAACCAATTGAGTACTGGAGGATCTTGGTTGCAGATACAGGCGTGGGCATTGAAAGAGATTATATTACAAAAATCTTTGAACCATTTTACACTACAAAAAACAAGGATATGGGTACAGGACTTGGCTTGACAATGGTGTATAATCTTATCAAGCAGCACCATGGCTTTGTTGATATCTACTCTGAATTAGGTATTGGGACAAATGTATATATCTACCTCCCTGTCCATCATATGAAGCTAAAAACAAGCAATATCCAAAAACATGAAAAGATATACAAAGGCGAAGGCACAGTTTTATTGGTTGACGATGAATTGTTCGTCAGAAAAATGGCAAGAGAAATGCTCGAAACATGTGGGTATTATGTTATTACAGCAAATAATGGCAAAGAATGTATAGATATATATAAAAGCCAAATGTACAAAATTGATGTGATTATTCTTGATATGATTATGCCTCAAAAGTCTGGTAAAGATACATTTGTCGAATTAAAGGCATTGAATGAAAATGTAAAAGTCTTATTATCTTCTGGCTTTAAACAAGATGAACGTATCAAAAACATTACCAATATGGGAATTAAGGGCTTTATACAAAAACCATATACGCTTGAACAACTCTCAAAAACTGTATATGATACTATCACCAAAAAAAGATTTTAAAAGAGCCTAATTACTTGAATTTTATTAGAAATAAAAGCATTTACTCTATAAAAAAGAAATAATAAAAAAACTATACCTCTTTTCTTGACAAATATACAAAAATATTAAACTTGTCTTAAAATAGATTAGAATGGAGGATCAATGGAAATAGAGAATAAAATCCAAGAACTCAGAAGAAAAAGAGAACAAGCTTATCTGAGTGGTGGAGAAGACAAAATTACAAGCCAACATGAAAAAGGGAAACTAACTGCACGTGAACGTATTAAGTTTTTAGTTGATCAAGACTCTTTCGAAGAATTTGACATGTTTGTGACTCATGAGTGCACAAACTTTGGTATGGAAAAATCAAAAGTATTAGGCGATGGTGTTGTAACTGGTTGTGCAACTATCGACGGACGTTTAGTTTATATTTTTTCTCAAGACTTTACTGTTTTTGGAGGCTCACTATCTAAAACCTATGCTGAAAAAATCTGTAAAGTTATGGATATGGCAATGAAGGTTGGTGCACCTGTAATTGGTTTGAATGATTCAGGTGGCGCACGTATTCAAGAAGGTGTAGACGCTTTAGCAGGCTATGCAGAGATATTCTGGCGCAATGTTCAAGCCTCTGGCGTAATACCACAAATCTCAGCAATCTTAGGACCGTGTGCAGGTGGAGCAGTTTATTCTCCTGCAATTACTGACTTTGTTCTCATGGACAAGAAAAACTCCTATATGTTTGTAACAGGACCAAAAGTAGTGAAAACTGTACTCAATGAGACAATTTCAACAGAAGACTTGGGCGGTGCAAGAGTCCATGCTTCTAAGAGTGGTGTGGCTCAATTCCTCACAGAAAATGAAGAAGAGACCTTAACATTGATTAAAAAGCTGGTAAGTTTCTTGCCATCAAACAATATGGAAAACCCTCCAAGAATCGCATGTATCGATCCTGTAACACGTCTTTGTGATAATCTGGCAACTTTAATTCCAGACAACCCAAACAAACCATATGATATTTACGAAGTTATAAAGAGTATCGCTGACGATGGCGACTTTTTAGAAGTAGCAAAACAATATGCTCAAAATATAGTTGTCGGCTATGTTCGCCTAAATGGGCAGACTATTGGCGTTGTAGCAAATCAACCCAAAGTCTTGGCTGGCGTACTTGATATTAATGCCTCCGTAAAGGCTTCACGATTTGTCCGCTTCTGTGATGCATTTAATATCCCACTTCTCGTACTTGAAGATGTGCCTGGCTTCTTACCTGGTTCAAATCAAGAACATAATGGCATTATCAGACATGGCGCAAAACTCCTCTACGCTTTTGCTGAAGCAACAGTTCCAAAAATTACAGTTATCTTAAGAAAGGCTTATGGGGGTGCGTATTGCGTGATGAATAGCAGACACATGCGTGCTGATGTAGTGTATGCATGGCCAAGTGCTGAAATCGCAGTCATGGGACCTCAAGGTGCTGTTGAAATTATTTTTAGAAAAGAAGTAAAAGAAGCAGAAAATCCAACCCAAGTACTAAAACAAAAAGAAGAAGAGTATCGTAATAAATTTGCAAATCCGTATAGTGCGGCATCAAAAGGTTATGTTGATGATATTATTGAGCCTGCGCGCACAAGAGTTAGACTCATTAGAGCTTTTGAAATGTTAGCTACCAAGAAAGACTCTAATCCACCTCGTAAACACGGCAATATTCCATTATAAAGGATTTGACAATGAAAAAAAACTATTCTATCATTATACTTTGTTTGCTCGCTTTATGTCTATTTTTGCCTCTCACTGCACAGGAAGCTGACTCAACGGATATAATGGTTAGCACACAATTAGAACGTTATGGAATATCAGAAAATAGCACGCTTTTAGAGGTGTCAGAATTTGTCAACATTTCAATTGATAGCTTATCTACACAATTTAAGCTCAATCAAAAAGATAGATTCTTAACAAGAAGAACCCTTAAAGCACTGAGATTAGACCCAGAAAAAATCATTATCTTTAGAGATGATAGTCGGTATTCATTAAATCATAACTATACGATATCACAGGTATGCGATAAATTTCATATACCACCCAAAAAACTACTCGAGTATTTACATTTAGGCATTCAAGATAAATCAAATTATACCAAAACTCTTCTCGATCTTAAAGTCACACCAGAAAAAATCGTAGAAATAAATGAACAATTTTTAGAAGAAAAACCAGAATTTGGTGCTATTCTAACCATTATCGGCATGCTTGTCGTTTTTGGAGCTCTTGCCATTACAGCTTTTGTCATTTCTCAATTAGCATATTTCAACAAGAAAAAACAACCTACACCAATTGTGCAATCATCAGTGCAAACACCAATTGGGACAATCAAAACTACTAAGCCTGAAAACCTTAGCAGTGCCGCAATAATCGCTGTTATTACCGCTATTCATATCAGAAAACAAGAGCTTGAAGAAGAAAGCAAAATCCTGCTTACATGGAAGAGAGCAAGCGTTAGCATGTGGCAAGCATCAGGGATAGTTCAATTCCCAAATGCACAATTTAGACAGTTTAAGAAATAGTGAAATTCACAAGGAGAATTTATGAAAAAATATTCAATGAAGATTAACAATGAGCTCTTCGAAGCTCGTATCATAGAGTTTTCTGCTAATCATGCAAAAGTCGATGTTAATGGTGTCGAATTTGTTGTTGAAATAGGCACAGATCCTTGCCAACCTGAGACCAGAATTGTTCAGATGGAAAAGTCTGTACCAAGTGTGCCTCAAATGCGCTCTGAAGCTGGCAAGAATAGTGACGTTGTGGCTCCAATACCTGGCGTTATTATCTCTGTCCAAAAGAAAGAAGGCGACTTTGTCCATGCAGGAGACGTGATTATTACTCTTGAAGCAATGAAAATGGAAACTGAAGTAATGGCTAATGTCGATGGCATTATTCAAAAAATAAATGTAAAAGAAAAGAGCCCTGTACAAGAAGGCGAAGTGTTAGCTACTATACAGCAAGTAATAAAAGAAGCGCCTCAAGCTCCTGCACCTCAACCAACACATACACCACAGCCAATGCCTCAAGCTCCCGCTCCTCAACCTGTACAGACTTCACAACCTGCACAAGCAGGCAATAAAACAATCGTCACCCCTCTACCTGGTATTATCCTTGATGTTAAAGTACAAATAGGAGAAAAAGTAAAAGAAGACCAAGTATTATTTGTGCTTGAAGCAATGAAAATGGAATCAGAGATCTTTAGTGCATATTCAGGCACTGTAACAAAGATCTTAGTTAACAAAGGTGACAACGTCATTGACGGTCAAGTCTTACTTGAAATAGGAGATTAATCAATGGCAGAATTAATAAACTTTTTCCACACAACAGGGTTTGCTTGGTATAGTCACAGTTATTTGCTAATGCTGATAATCGGGTTCGTTTTTATTTGGATCGGTATTGCAAAAGAATACGAGCCACTATTATTAGTTCCAATTGGCTTTGGTATTGTACTTGGCAACTTGCCTGGCGTTTCAGCCATGATGCAGGGCGTTTACTCAGAAGGCTCTGTCATGAATTATCTCTATTTCGGTGTGATAAAAGGCGTTTATCCTCCTCTAATTTTCTTAGGTATCGGAGCTATGACAGACTTCTCAACATTGATCGCTAATCCAAAGCTTATCTTGCTTGGGGCAGCTGCTCAATTTGGTATTTTTGCTACCTTTATTGGCTCTCTGATACTCGGGTTCAACGTCTTAGAGGCTGCTTCTATCGGTATTATTGGCGGTGCTGACGGTCCTACATCGATCTACCTCTCTTCCAAGCTGGCGCCTCACTTGGTAGGTCCTGTAGCTATTGCTGCATATTCATATATGGCTTTGGTTCCTGTTATTCAACCACCTGTGATCAAACTCTTAACCACTCCTAAAGAGCGTGTTATCAGAATGAAAACTCCACGTATGGTCAGCAAAAGAGAAAAGATCCTCTTCCCTATTATCGGTTTTGTTGCGACGGGACTCATCGCTCCTGGTGGTGTTGCACTTTTAGGTATGCTCTTTTTTGGTAATTTATTAAAAGAGAGTGGGGTCACAGAGAGGCTTGCACAAACTGCTCGTACCTCACTGATCGATATTTGTACAATACTTATCGGTATTACGGTCGGAGCGTCTACCAGTGCAGATGTATTTTTAAATGCAAGCTCTGTAAAAATATTTACACTTGGTGCTTTTTCCTTTATGATTTCAACCGCATCTGGTGTTTTATTTGCCAAGATAATGAATCTTTTTATAAAAGAAAAACTCAATCCTATGATCGGTGCCGCTGGCGTATCTGCTGTTCCTGACTCAGCACGCGTGGTTCAAGTTATGGGACAACAATATGATAAAGGTAATTACTTATTAATGCACGCAATGGCACCAAACGTAGCTGGTGTTATCGGCTCTGCTGTTGCTGCAGGTGTTTTACTTGGAATTCTTGGTTAAAAAACCATCAAATAAGGGCAACTATTACTGTTGCCTTTATTTTTTTAATAATGATCTTGTATTATTTTGATTTATCAAAATATATTGAAACATCCTATTATTCAGTAGTTACAATAATAGAAACAGAAAATAGTGTGGACTAATAATTTTTTCTTGACATAATTAGCGAGTTCAGAGATTAGTCATTATCATAATAGAGTGTGCCGAAGTGGTGAAATCGGTAGACGCAGAGGACTCAAAATCCTCCGAGTGCAAGCTCGTGCCGGTTCGAGTCCGGCCTTCGGTACCATTTTTATTATGAAAAAAACCTTAATACCATAAAAACAAATACGTGGAGGAACGTAATGCTAAATAAGCATACAATTATCACTATCATCACCGCTATAATTCTATTATGCCCTGTATTAATCTCAGCAATATCTGAAGCTGGAGTTATTTTCTTAACTATCGAGCCTGGCTCACGTCCTGGCGGTATGGGGAATGCTTATGTTGCTCAAGCAGATGACGCATTAGCAAACTATTGGAACCCTGGTGCATTAGCATTTAATAAAAAAACACAAATCGCTGGTATGCACACCAACTGGTTTGGCGATGTTGACGGCATTAACGATATGTATTTTGAATATCTGGCTTTTAACAAATACAGCGAAGACTTGATGGGCAATTTTGGTTTTCATGTATTATATTTAACTTATGGCGAACAAGAGAGAATCACTGAAAACAATCAGTACGATGGCACATTCAACAGCTATGAAGTCGCTATTGCAGCATCTTATGCATACCAATACAGCGAAAACTTAGGTATAGGCACAACACTAAAATTCATTCTGAGCGACCTCTCACCTGAAGGCACAGGACAAACTGAGCAAAATGAAAAGGGACGCGGTATGAGCTATGCCTTTGACATTGGTATTAAGAAGAAAAACTTGCTTATCAATAGATTGGACTTTGGTTTAAATATCCAGAATATCGGACCAGATATCTCTTTTATAAATGAAGAACAAGCTGACCCACTACCTTTAAACTGGAGAATGGGCTTTTCTTATCGTGCAATTGAAAGCGAATTTAATAAGCTCACCATCAATGCTGACATGAATAAGCTGCTTGCAAATGACGACTTTGTACTTAAACGCATTATTACTGCTTGGTATGATGACCCTCGTAAACAGGAGTTTCAATCTACGATATTTAATGTAGGCGGTGAATATGTTTATCTTAGCCTTTTATCTCTCAGAGCAGGATATATTTACGATAAAGCTGGAAACATTATGGGTCCTCACTTTGGCGCTGGCGTTCAATATACTTTTGCTAATCAATACAAACTCAGCGTTGACTTTGCAATGCAAGAAGGTGGCGATTTAACTGACTACAATAAAACTTTTTCAATTGGTCTTGAATTCTAAAAATAAAGATTATTTTGTTTCACTGTAAATCTGTAGTTCTTTACCGCTTTATAGTTTTCTATTGAAAGAGCTGTTTTTTACGTTGATCAAAAGAAAAGGTTAAATCTAATGAAGTTAAAAACTCTATCTGCCCTTGTGCTACTTGTTTTGGCGATCTCATTAAATGCCAATAATGACAAGATTATCTTTGGAAAAAAGTATAATAAAATACAAACCAAAACACACCCCGCAAGCGACTACTTTGCTAAGCAATATCAACAGTACGTGCCAAATAAAAAGTCCCCAAACTTCAATAAGCTACTTGTCCTACTGGTCGACTTTCAGCTTGATGAAAACCCCAATACCACTGGCAATGGCAAGTTTGTATCCACTATAGACACAACTTACAAATTCATCATCGATAGTCCTCCACGTAATAAGCTGTTCTATGAGACACACATGGAGGCTTTAAAATACTATTATAAAGCAGCCAGTTTTGAGAGTTTTCAGCTTGAATATGATGTCTATCCAAAAAATGCAGGTGCCTATACTCTACCACATGAAATGGCTTATTATCACCCTGTAAATGCCAGCAATGACCTCTTTATTAGCCGTGTTGAAGAGTACTTTCATGATGTCTTCACTACTGCTGATCAAGACTCTTCGCTTTACTTTGGCAATTATGACCATTATATGATCATACATGCTGGCTCTGACTGGCAACATGATATCAATGGAGACTCTCCCTCTGATTTACCCTCCTTTTTCATTCGTGTAGGAACGGGAAAAGAAGTCGTCGTCGATAATGGCGCAACGACTATCTCCCATGCCTGCAATGTGCCAGAAACCATCACACAAGACACTTATGAGTCAGTCGAAGATGGTACCACATATATTTATGGCTACGGCGCTGTAAATGCCGTTTACGCACATGAATTTGGGCATTCTCTGGGTTTAGTTGACCTATACAATACCACAAATTCAAGACCAATGGTTGGAGTATTCGACATTATGGACTCCGGTGGGCAAGGGCTTATCACTATTCCTGATCCGCTTATCTCTGACAGATACTATGCGATTGAAGGTGCACTACCTGCTCTTCCTGGCGCCTGGTCCAGAAACCTTGCTTTTGGCAATTATTTCAATGAAAAAGGCATTACACGTTCATTGGAAACAGATCTTTTTGACTTATCTCAAGTGTTAAAGGTTAGAGCTGCAGAAAGCAAATATTCAGCAGATAATACTCCTCACTTTTATAAAATCCCTCTAAATGAAAAAGAATACCTCTTGATAGAAAATAAGAGTATCGACCCTGACGAAGATGGTGGCACTACCATAAAATCTGCGCTTAATGGCAGAATCGCTTTGCATCCATGCCCCTACATTAGCGATGAGCCCACGTATGAATATGATTGGCTGATGCCCAGTTGGATGGACAGACTTGGCAACTGGTACGGCGGAGGCTTATTAATCTGGCATATTGATAATGAGCGCATTTACGAAACAGGGGTCACTGATAGCAATGGCGACTTTATCAGCAATTTTGAAAATAACTCTGTCAATCCTCTCTTCGCAAAAAGAGGCGTCAGAGTGATTGAAGCTGACAATATTCAAGACTTAGGAAATCCAAGTTCATGGTTTTGGACTGGCACTGCTTATGATTTCTTCTTCAAAAATACACCTGTTTTAGACGAATATGGGCTCTTTGTACGATGGAGTGGGGAAATACACAATGACTCGCTTTCAGCCTTCACCAAGCCCGCTTTATACACAAATAAAGGCAATCCAAGTTCATGGGCGATACACTCAATTAGTAAAGCAATGCCTGTCATGAGCTTTCGCCTCGCCAATGCTCTTTTTGATAATACAATAAGACTACACACTGCAGACAATATGACCACAATTTCACCTGCTACTAACTTTATCCCCGATACAGCCACCGATCTCATGATATCAGCTAATGATGAATCGAAGTTTTGGTCACATAATTATAATAACCATGAAGATAGGTGGAATGAATTTTGGTCAATAGACCAAGCCTTTACTCCTACTCTGCCAATTCAAAAAGTAAGATTAAAGGCTAATAATCTTGAAACTCTCTTAATTGTTGAAGGCAACAAAGTCAATCTTGTCAGCCAAGATATTTATCAGACAACGGAATTTGATCAGCAGATAAAAAACGCCCCAATAATTCACTATCAAGGCACTAATATTCTTATTCTGATCCCCTTCGAAGACAAGACCGTTTTATATAAGCTCGACCAATCTTACTCTTCATATGTTTTCTCGCCTCAGAACAGCGTAGATCTCACAGGCAAGATTATTGTTAATGACCAACAAATAGTCCTTTTATCAGAGAGATCGCTTTCTTTCTTTGATTGGAACCTCGAATTGCAAAACCAACTCCCTCTTGATGAGGTTCATAGCCATTATGAACCTGTTGCATTTCAAAAAGATGATGGCAACTTTGAGCTTTTCATCATGTCTGATAATGGCAAGATCCACAGAGTTATTAATCAATCGAATCCCCTATTAATCATGGATACAAAACATTTCACAACAAGCCAGACTAGCCAAATGGCATTATTAGTCAATCAACAGAACCAATTAAATATCAGTTTCGCTGCCAAAGATAAAGCTTTTCTCATCTTTAATGATGGTACTTTTGTTGATAAGTATCCGCTCAAACTGAATAATTTCACTGTTACCGACTATTCTGATCCTACTATCATCAAGACTAATGATACATTCACCACCATATTTAACTGTGATAATGGCGGGTTTATTGGCATCAAGCACAATGCTGAAATAGACTACAATAATACAGCTTTTTGGCAACATAGCAATATCCTGCCAAGCTGGTTTAAAGAGCAAGCAACAAACCGTCTTTATCTACTTTACACAGATAATAGCAATAATATTTTTCTCTCATATCGTCATTTAGGCAACAATGACGACTTGCTATGGAATGGTTTCCGTAATGGTGATAATGGGTATATAACTGGCAGTACAGCGATCATTTCCACTACAAACCAGCTCAATGCTTTCATTTATCCAAATCCTGTCATGAATGCAAATTGTAGATTAAGAATTGAAAATGCAAAAGCAAACATTCAAATCAAGATTTACAATATCAGCGGCAACCTCATCTATCAAAATAATATCGAAAAAGGGAATAACACATATCAAGACTATCAATTAGATACCAGCAAATTCGCCTCTGGCGTTTACTATGCCCTTATTTCAACTGATAAAGAGCATAAAAGAGTAAAGTTTGCGGTAATTAAATAAAGAGGAGACTTAATGAAAAAGATCATTCTAATCAGCATTATTTGCCTATTCATATCAGGCATCTTATCTGCACAAATACTCGATGATCTATCAAATGACGATTTCTTAAGCAAAGATTCTATTGTAGAAGTAAAATATCAACAAAAGTCAGCACAAAAAGCTATGCTTTACTCTGCCCTATTTCCTGGCGCTGGACAGTTTTATGTCAACAAAAAATCGATCATGGCATATGTTTACCCGATTATTGAGATTAGTTTATGGAGCGTTTACATCAGTGACTTTTCAAAAGGCGATGATGTTACCAAAAAATACAAGAAGTTTGCCGATGAGCACTATGACAGAGCCAGACAAACAAAAGTACAAAACAATTTTATCAATCACCCCTCCCTTGCGAATAGCATTTATTCTACCAACCACTTCCGCCTTGATGACACTAATACCCAGCATTTCTACGAAGACATTGGCAAGTATAACAAATATATCTTTGGATGGGAAGATTGGTATGAAAAGTATGTCAGAGATATCAATGGCAATAATATTGAATGCATTTGGGTATTTGATGGGCTCGATACACTGAATCCTTCAGACATAGTCTGGATTGGAAACCGCCCTATCAATCCACCTGAAGGTTATGGTGCAAATGAATATGATAGCCCCGACAAAGCATCAGAAATGCGTAAGCAGTATATTCAAATGAGAAAAAATGCAGAAAAGCATTATTCATCTGCTGATAATATGAGATTTCTTTTAGCAGCAAACCACCTTGTAAGCTCGATTGAAGCATTTAGAGCTACAAATAAATACAACCGTAATGCATTAAAAACAGTCTCAATCCAGCCCACCATTGAAACTACTGTCTTCAATAATCAAATCACACCTATTTTGAGTATTAACTGCAAATTCTGAGGTTTTCAATGAACAAAAATACAATGCTCATCACAATCATCTTACTAATCAGCTTCAGCGCCTGCTTCACCTTATTAAATGCTGATCAAACAAAATCAGTTCCCAAAGCCATGCTTTTTTCAGCCATTCTTCCAGGTGCAGGGCAACTTTACATAGAAAATCAAACCTCTGCAAGCATCTTCTTAGCAACAGAAGCTCTTTTATGGTTCGGTAAAACTCGCTTTGATAATGAAAGGAAATGGACAGAAAACTCTTATAAGAAGTTTGCTACTGAAATAGCGGGAGCAGACCCCAATACCTCAGGCAAAAAGTATAATATACTGCAAGGTTATCTCAGTAGTGAGCAATATAATGACGAAATCATTCTTGCTGCCAGAAACTACTTTTTATTAATCTACAATGACCCTGAGGCTTATGAGCAATACTTAGATACGCATTTATTTACAGGTAATGAGTCTTGGGACTGGAAAACCGATGAAAATAGATTACAATTCAAAGATATGCGTATTCAACGTCAAAAATATCTACTCTATTCAAACTTCACTTTTGGGTCTTTATTACTCAATAGGCTTATATCTATTGTTGATGCTGCAAAATCAACTAAAGCAAACAATAAACATCATTTTTACACTGTGCCTGATCCCAATGGTAAAGGCATTAGTTTAAACTACGAATATAATTTTTAACCCTTTAAAGTCATTTGCGAGGCAAGACATGAAATCAAAGCTTTTAATCTTATTTCTCTTCATCATAATGGCATTATCATTACGTGCAGAAGCTCGAGTCCCGAATAAACTCCTCTCTTTTGCGAAGTCTGCTATCATCCCTGGCTGGGGTGAGCTCTCTCAGGGGCATAATAGTGCTTATATCTTTTTTGCCTCCGAACTTAGCTTGATCTTTAGCTACAAGTACAATGATGTCAAAGCGGACAATAAAATCAATGAATCTTTACTTTATGCATACAATAAAGCACATGTATCGTGTAAACTCAATGATGAAGACCTCCGCCTGATCGTTGGCAGATTCAATAGCTCTGGCTACAATTCTGGTGGTTATAATGAGAGCATTGTCAATCAAGCAATAAGCCTCTTTCCCAATGACACCGAAGCTCAAACAAACTATATCAACAATAATGTTTTGTCAGACAATATTTACTGGGCATGGGACACAGTAGCCGACCAAAACAAATACAGGATCATGCGCAAGCACTCAAATGAGTATAAAGACGTCACCAAAGCCCTCACTGGGGCAATCATTGCCAATCATATTGCCAGCGCTTTTAATGCAGCAAGAGTTACAAAGAATACAGGTCAATTCTCTATTAGCCTTAATAGCGAACTAAAACCTCTCTTAAATTACCAAATTGAGTTCTAAAAAACACAACACACTTTTCCGAACATTTTTTAACAACACACGACAACACACTTTTTAAAGCACTTGCAATACTGTTCCATGGTACATATGGTACAGTTTATCTATCGTTTGTGTTTGTCTAAAGCTTTGAACCCTAAAAGTGAGAGCTTTGAATTAGTCGTTAATGCCTTATTCAAAACATAAAACAGACGAAGTTAAAGTCTGTTTTTTAAAAAGCCTTCGTTATTATGCCTTTTTTGGAGCTGGCTCAAAACATAAAATCCTTAAATACCAGCGTAATCCGCGTCTATAAATCTTTTCCTTTCTAATTCAAAGATCTCACACCTTCGCATATCAACTTGTAGAGACAAAAAAACGTAGCGACAACTATCCTTAGTTGTGCAGCGAAGCCGTTGAATTGAATATTTCAATTTTTATCTGGTACAATTAAGGCTAAATGTACATACGGTTGCAAGCGACTTCGTCGGTTACTGACGAGCAAAGCTCGCCCCTACATTAGGCGAAGCGAGGACCAAAAATGCGAGAACCAAACACCTATCTTATTCTATCTCAAAAATCTCATACACTTTAAATACTTTTCTTAATCCAGGGACAAGCTCATATTCGATTGAGTCGGCAAGCATAATCCAGTCTTGTCTTTCTTGCAAGACGATTATATCGCCTAATTTGTTTTCCACATCAGTGATGATTTCTTTAAAGTTTCTATTATCATCAGCAATGCTTGTCAGCGGTTTACCGATTAAAACAGCTGCATCTTCAAGTATTTTAAAAAACCATTGCAAGTTTTCTATCCCTTGAATAAAGTATTGATTTGCAAGCTTTTCTTCTTCTGTTCTGAAAGAATTTGCAATGCGCTCAAAATCCTCAAGAATCACCAAAAACTGCTTTTTAGAGTTCTTTAGCACTTCATTAGAAAAGTTTTTTGGGTCTTCTGCTTTAACGCTTAGTCTATCTTCGTCTAATAAATAAATCTTATTTGCATTATAAAACCAATTTGATTCTAATATACGCTCATTTAGTGCTATTTCAGTAATAACATGACCCTTTGGTATGCGTGTCTCAATTTGTGAAACGACATCTAACAAAGTGCTTATGGAAGCTACTTTTATTTCAAAAGTGTTGTCATTTAATTGTATTTGCATTTTCTACTCCTCTAAAAATTATTAAGCACAGTCTGAAAAAGAGTTAATTGCTGGCTTAATCTGTTGTAGACAATAATTGTATCTTTTGATAATTCTGTCAAATCTACTGCCTCAAGATTTGATTCTGTAAAGCTAAGATAAAGAAAAAAATCATAAATCACACTATATTCTTTAGCTTGATTAAACATCTCGTTTTTCAAGCTAACAACATTAGACCAAATAGACCGTATTTTGTCAAGATTATTTTTCGTATTTTGTGAAAGTTTAGATATATCCTTTAATAATAGGGAGATTTGCAAACAATATTTATGCAAATTATCTATGGCTCTCTTAATATCATTGAACTGATAATTGCCAAAAGAATAATAAATACTGAGAAACTCTATATATTGCTCTGTAATTTGTTCTTGCTTTTCAAATTGATTATTGAGTGTAATACCCCATATTAATCTCTTCAGCTCAAAGAATAGTTCACGCTCTCGTATCATTCTTTTTTGTAGAGGAACCCAATGAATATAGCCAAATATATCTGTAATTGCCTTCCAATAAAGGACATTATCATGCAAATTGAGCCGTATCGCTGGAGAAAAATGCTGTTCTATTAAATTTATAACTGCTTCTGGTTTGATGGTACTATGACAATTCCAATGGGGGCATTCATAGGAAAAGCTACATGGATGACAGTCCATATCTGCCTGCAAGGCAATTGTTTTATCGCTGTATGCGCCTGTCTCCCACATAGAAACAGGACCCAAGGAGAGGTTGATGATTGGTACCTTCACGCATGCAGCAATATGCATGGGACCTGTATCATTAGTCACAAACATGTCCATCAATGACACTGCGCTTATTAGCTCATCCAACTTAAATTTACCGATCCAATTATGAAAATTAGCCTGTTTAATATCATTAAAAAAGTCTTTTACCTCAGTTTCTTTATAACCGCCAAAGAGAAATAGTTCATATTTTGGGTTTTGCACCAAATGCAAGATCACCTCTTTAAAATACTCTATTTTCCAAGTCTTATTTGATTGGCTTGCACCGACATGAAAGCCTACTTTGAGGGTATTTGTACCCATCTGCACATTAATCTTTGTCTTTGCCTTAATACTATATGCGTCAAGATCAAAGCTGACATTTGCTACTCCAGCAAAGATATTCACCAGATTAAAGCTGTGGTCACCTAAGCTATGCTGATTTGCCAATAAATACGCTGACCATTCAGATTTCACGCTCTGTTCACCCTCTTTATTGAGTACCATCCCTCTTTTTTGCTTAGCATTGATCAGGGCACACAGATAGGATGATTGTATCGACATAATCGGGTTAACAACTAAGTCATATTTTTTACTATTTAGATATTCCAATTTATTAATTATTTCTTCAAAAGCACACCAAAAATCACCTTTAATCTCATCAACAAGCTTTACAGCATCAAGGCTAATAACCTCGTCAATACCCTCAATATTCTGTAAAATACCGGAAAAAGATGACATTGCCAAGAAGTGTATTTGACTTGAAGGGTATTTTTTTTTCAATCCTTTAATTAGCCCTATCGATTGAATTATATCGCCCAAACGAGTCAGATTTACAATGAGTATATTATTATCCATTATTCCCCCTCTAAAAACGTCCCTAATAGCTTAAAAATTGTTTTATAGGTGGTATTTTTCTCGTCTTGAATGAAAGTATCTAAAACTAATTGTGAACTGTTTCTTAAAGCTGGCGGAATTTGCTTAATGATATTTGTAAAAGTTTTGTCATTTAATGACTTAATTATCTTTTCAACTTTACCTTGTTCTTCCTCAACTTGAGCACATACATTGGGAAATTCTTTAGTAATATAGTTAAGAGCTGTGTTCATCCTATCTTTATATGTATAGTATTGCATCACTTTACGATACCCATTTTCAGCTATTTTCTTCCTCAGTGCATCATTATTTAGATAAAATTTGATCTTATCAACAGCCTCTTCTATGGAATTAAACACAACTAAATCTTCATCTGGAGTAAAAAACTCTCTTATCACGGGCGAGTCATCGACAAGCTGAAATCCATGCGCTGCCAATATCTCAAAGGTTCGTGGATTAACAAAATCTCCATATTGATTAAAAACATTATCAGCCATTGCAGAGTGCAAATTAATATTAATCTTGCTGTTCTGATAAATCTTCACAGACTGTGCAATGCTTATTCTCGCCTCTTGCAGTGGGCATTTGTCTTTAAATATATCAAAATCATACCAACCTGTACCCCACAGCTTTAAATTGAAGCCATGTAATTGTGAAAAGAAATTTACTCTATTGGTAAAAGCGGCGCCCATAAAAGAGATATCAGCTTTGTAAAACTCACTATCAGTATTATCATTCTTTGCCAATTCCATAAAGTTTGCAGATGAAGCCATTGGCAAATACATCGCCTTATTAATCTGAGCCTTGTCCAAGATATACTCAAATTCTCCGCGTTGAATATGGAAAAAGCAGTCAACATAATCAATCACATCTTGCCAATAGGGGAATCTTCTAAAATCTTCCACAAACCAAAATGCCACCACAGATCCCGCTTTTCTTATTGCATTGATTACCTGTGGTTCAATTGGTGCCTGTGCAAGACAAAAAACAATATGCGGTTTAAACTTCAGGTATTTATCCCACAATAAATCGCTCATCATATCTGTCAATCTCTTTGCAAATGCATTTTGGTTGGTCTCAAGTTTTAAAATATAATCGAGCATTTTATCAGCCAAAGAGTTGTCCATTGTTTCCACCACACAGCCAAGTTCTTTAAATGCTTGGCTCACATATTCAGCTGTGGTAAAAGAGCCTCCATAAATGGGGAAATTGACTAAAACACGCAATTCATCAGGTTTAATCTGATAACTTGATTTTTTGAGGCTGAGTCTCTTTTGAGCTTCTTGAAAAAAGCCTTCTTGCCAGCGGTATTCAGATCTCAATGCGAGGCTATGATACTCGGGCAAATAAGGTATATCTTCAAGCTTTTCAATAATACTTATATGTGGCAATATATCTTCTATTGCTTTGGACTCAATTGCTACACGTATTAATTCGCTCAGAGATTCAATGACGATTATTCTTTTAAAATGGTTTAGTAATGGTCTGATATGAAATCCAAAGCCCAGACCAAAGACAATTAAAGGCAAGTCTGTACCATGATTAGCATTTATTATTGTATTGGCAAGTCTATTTCCTTCTTCTATTGGCTGATAAGTACTATGCACAGGAAAGTTATTAATAACAGGGACTTTTGATCCATCTTTAGCAGTCATCAGGCTAATATCAACAGTCATATTTGCCTTTCTTTTTGTTGAAAAAATGGAGCGGGTTACGGGGTTCGAACCCGCGACCCTCAGCTTGGGAAGCTGATGCTCTACCGACTGAGCTAAGCCCGCTTTGATTAATCAACAATATCATTATTTTTAAGTTAGCATTATTTGTCAAGATTTTTCTCTTTATCTATTCTATTTATTCTTTTCAAATTCAACCATTTCACTATCATGCAAGTAGGTCTTAAAAGAGATATTTTTATTACTATCATAGTTATTCAAAATACTCTCTATTCTATCTGTAGCACTGAACATTTTCGTGATTTGTATCTCATACTTATCGCATAATTCATCCTTTTTTATGCTACTTTGCAGTTCAATCAAGCATTCTTTCATTTGTATGAGGGGCATAATCAGCTTTTCTTTTGTTTTAGTTGCAACTCTTAAGGCATCTTCGTGCTTTTCAAGCTCAAGCTTTTTTTTCACATTAGCTTTGATTTTTTCCAGGTCAAATGTATTCTTCATAGATATCTCTTTTTGCTGAGATTCGAGTTTTTGAAAGCTCTCCTGGTATTTGTTTTTGTTGATAGCATTATCAAGAGCTGTTGTATAGTCGCCTTTTTCAACATTTATCTTTTCTAATAAACCATAGGCTCGCCATAACTTTCGATAATCATCTTCGCTGCTATTTTTAATAACATTCACAGCAATGGCTTCTGCTGCGGGGTAATTGTTTTTGGCAAGCTGCAAATTTGCATAATCCAAATAAACCAATTGTAGGTATTTATCAAATTTATACTTCTTTTTAATAGCAAAGATTTTAAACAGATATTCTTCTGCCTTATCAAAAGCCTGTTTACCAAGCGCAATGCTTGCTAAGGCTGTATAAGTAAGAGTAAGATTGTATAGATTTGTGCCTTTTTTTCTATACTCAAGAGACTGTAAATAGTATTCTTCTGCTTTATCTAAATCATTAATCGTCTTATATATCAAACCAATATTATGCGTAGTATTTGCCAAAAGGTCATTATCTGTATAATCTTTCCCTATTCTCAGTGCTGAAAATAGCGCCTCCAATGCCAAATCATATTTTCCTATATAATTATAATCAAGCCCCAAGGAGTTTTGTGAAATAGCATATGCATGCATATTTCTTATTTCCATTGCAAGCTCGCTTGTCAACAAGCTGTATTCTATGCTTTTTTCATAGTTCTTAAAAAATGATTCTATAACTGATAGCCATGAATAAACAGACATCTGCATCAATTTATCTTCTTTGACAATCTTATCTTCAATGATTGTTATCAGCTTTTTATAAGCATCAAAGTGTTTTTCCATCATGATTAATTGCACTGCATAATTGTAATCTGTCAAATAGTATGACATTTTATCGCCCAACTCTTTATATTTTTCCAAGGCTATCTCATAATAGTCTTGAGCCTCTTGAAATTCGTATAATGTGCGATGTTTATTGGCAAAAGTTAAGAACATCTCTGCGCTTAGCTCTTCATCTTGAAATTCTTTATCAAGCCTAATGCATTTTTGTTTTATCTCATCGATCTCTTCATTTGCACAAAGCACTAAAAGGCGTAGATTTAGCAACAGATGCCATTTACTATTTGGTTCATTTTCTATTTGTTTTAAATAGTTACTAAACTTTTCTCGATAATATGAGGGTTTTTTTACAAGCAGGTATTTTTCTACTTTAACTATTTCTTCTATTTCATGATAAATTTTTTCCATTATAGATCCTCAACATAGCTTTTATAATCATCTAAAACTTTATTAATATCATTGATCAAGCCTTGGGTTTTATCGACAATTGGCTGATATGATTCATTTTTATTCGCTTCGAGTTTTGTTTGCAATAAGTCAAGATTACCTTGTAAAATCATCAGCGGTTGGTTGATCTCATGGTTTGCAGTGAGCGCCATTGCAAGTGATCCTTTATTTGTTTCATTTTGTCTGGAAATATTTGCTGCTCTTTCAATGCTTGCAATTTCATACTTCTTTTGCATCAAAATTAGCGTTTCATATGTCTTTTCTGCCTTTGTTTTAGCCTTTTCATCATAATAAAGAGTATAAAACTCATATGCCTTAGCAAAGTTGCCTAATTCTTTATGATATAGGTAATATAATTCATAAATATTTGACAATTGCCATGAGTCATTAAACTGCACAGCAAGCTCTAAAGCCTTATTACACATCTCAATAACTTTATCATATTGTTTGCTATCCAAATAACAGAATGCGATATCATAATAGCTATCAACCATTCTAATTTGATAGTTTGCCTCTTCACGAATTTTCAAGCCTTTATTGAGGTATTCTAAGCCAAGGTCATATTTGCCCTGTATACAATAGATATTACCAATATTAGTATATGTATGTGAAAGCTTATCATTAGACATTGCCTTCTTTCGGCATTCAATAGATTCAAAGTATTTCTCTAATGCCTTGTCATATTCTTTTTGTTCAGAGAAAGTCAATCCATAATTGTGTAAAACATCAGCAAGAACAAAATAATTATTATCCTTGCGTGCAATATCTTCTGCTTGCTTGAGATATTCATGAGCCAGTTCAGCATTATAAATAGTATAAGCAAGCCCTATTGAGTTGAGGTTCACCGCAATATTATATTTGTCTTGCAATTCTTCAAATAAATTGGTTGATTCGATATAATAATTTATTGCATCTTCATAATTATCGTAATAACTTTCAAGTATACCGAGCCAAGAAAGTGTACTTGCCTGCAATTCTTTATATTTGTGCTCTTTAGCGAGCGTTAAAGCATTTTGTAAATACTGAAAGGATTTAAGATAATCTCCAGATCTTTGATAAACGACCCCGATATTCCTCGTTGCAATACCTATTTTCTCAGTATTATCCGTGCGTGTATACAATTCTAATGTCTCAAAAAAGTTTAGTAAAGCCTTTTCAAAATTACCTTGCCTAAAGTACAAGACGCCACTTTTTAGAGTAGAATCTCCCATCAAATTGACTGAATTATACTTTTTTGATAATTTAATAGCATCATTTATTAAGGAAAATGCCTTGTCAAAATCACCTATATCCGACAAATATGTGCATTTATGGATAATTAGCTTAATTAATAATTCTGTATATCCATGAGATAAACACTGCTCAATTAATCTATCGAGCAATATGCTATCACTATCTTCTAATTGATTTGCTTTTATATCTAATTTTTTCAGTTCATTAATAATCTGTTTTTTTAATAAATCTGTTTCCAAACTAACCTCCATTGTTCAATTATGCTTTATTTACAATATAAGTCAAGCAAATTATCAAAGTATTTTCTATTGAAAAGTTTTGCTATAAAGCTCCTTTATTTACAAAATAATAGATATCCCGCTAAGTTTTTTTGGGCTGAAACTCCACCATCTCATCTGTGTTCAGATATAAGCCAAAGGTGATATTCTTGTTGTTTTCAAAGGTATAAAGCAAGTCATCAATCCTTTCTATTGCACCATACATTTTATTCAAGTTTTGCTCAAAAGCACTGAACACGCCTTGCTCTTGAAATGACCTTCTCATCGAATTTAATCCATCACGAATAATTGCCACAGGCTTTGCTATTTTATCTTTTGTTTTAACTGCTTCGTTCAATGCCGTTTTTTGTTTTTCAAGCTCAGCTTTCTTTTGCATGCTGTCCTTTATCATATCGAGATCAAAGCTCATTTTAAGCTCTTCTATCTCTTGTTGGGATTCACGATTTTCAAACTTATCATAGTATTCATTCTTTAATTTTGCATTTTTCAAAGCCAAATCATAATCTCCTTGCTCAACATACAGGCATTCCAGCATTTCATAGGCTTTTTTTAAGTCTTGAAAATCGTCTTCTTCGCATTTATTAATTGCTCTATGGACGATGGAGCTGGCGATATCATATTGCTTTGTCAGAACAAAATACTTTGCATAGTCTAAATAAGTGTCGGTTAATAAGCCCTCAAGTTTCATCTTTTTCCTAATAATTAATGCCTTTTTAAATGACTCTTTTGCTTTCTCATATTTTGCTTGATCGAGGTAAAGCACTCCTAAACTTGAGAGTGCATTGGATATGACTCTATTGCATTGATGCTTCTCCGCATAATCTAATGCCTTTACAAGGTATTCTTCTGCCTTTGTAAAGTCATATAATTGACTGTATACCAATCCGATACTATGTATAGTCTCAGCAATCAAGTAGTGATTTACATTGTCTTTACATGCTTTTATAGCATTATTAAAGGCAATAATTGCCAATTCATATTTTTCGGATCTATAATAATTGAGACCCAATGTATTTTGAGCAATAGCATAGGCAGGCATATTGTCCATATCTAATGCAATCTGACTCATCATATCAGTATATTTTATGCTTTTTTTGTAGTTTTTAAACTTAGTTTCAATATCAGCAAGCCACATATAAGTAGTCATCAATAAAACATTATCTTGCTTGACGATATGGTTCTCTTCAATCATTACCAGTTTCTTATAAGCCTCAAGATAATTGCCCAAAGAGATGAGCAGAGTTGCATAGTTGAGCTCGGTACGATAGTACAAGAGTTTATTATTGAGGTCTTTAGTTAGATCTAAACTCTTTTGATAGTATTTTTCTGCACACTCAAAATCTTTATTTAAGCGACAGATATTTGCCAGCACCAAAAGCAATTCAGCCTCATATTCAGGATTATTCAGAGCAGCGGCTATTTCCTCGCATTTGGCTTTATGCGAGTCAAAATCTTCTTTATCGCTGATCTGCAAGGCAATTAGGTTTAGCTTAAAGTGCCATTTATTGACGCCATCTTTTTCTATGAGTTTGAGATATTCAACTATTTTCTCTTGGTAATACTCTTTGTCTTGATTAATAATATTAATATTCAGTTTACTCAGTTCTTCAATTTCCTTGTAAATTTGTTCCATTTTATCACCTTATTTCTTCATTTTTATTAAAAATATGCTTATTTAATGAGCCAAAATACACTTCATAGCTCCACTTAAATTAGGTAAAAACGTCTTTGCCATGTCAAGTTTCACTCTCTCAATTATTCTTTCTAAACATGTGTAAGGTATGCTGTATGTTTTCAATCATCTCTTGTATTTGCAATAAATAAGTCTTGTCAGAGCTCATATTGCACGCTTCAAGTTTGCTATTTATCAAGTCCACATTACCTTGCAATACTGTCAATGGCTGGTTTATGTGGTGATTAGCTGTGATAGCCATTGCAATACTACCTTTTAAAGCCTCCTCTTGCTCTTTAATCTTTGCATTTCTTTCGATATTACTCAATTCAAATCGCTTTTGTATGTTTAAAATATCTCTATTCACTTTTTCTCTATTGCTCTTGATTTTTTCTTCTCTGTAAAGTGTATAAAATTCATAAGCTGTTTTAAAATTACCTCTTTTTTCATAATATGTACTATAAACCTTATACAAAGCTGATAATTGATTTGCATTATTAAATTCAACTGCATATTCCATGCTCATATTACACGCATCCAAAGCTTCATCATCCAAGTCCTGCAACAAATAAGTCGAAGCTATGGAAATATAGCTTTCAGCAATACGATACTTATGATTTGCATCCTTTCTGATCTTCAGAGCTTTTTGCAAGTATTCCATAGCTAAGTCATGTTTATTTAAGGAATTGTAGACATCACCAATATTGTGGTATGTATTTGATGTTTTGTCAATAGATGTAGATCTTTTGCCATATTCCAGAGACTCAAAATACTTTTCCAAGGATTTCTCATAGTTTTTCTGCTCAAAGTAAGCCAAACCAAAATTATGCGTCACATCCGCAAGAATATAGTAGTACTCATACTTTCTGGAAATCTCCTCTGCCTGTTTCAAGTATTCAATTGCAATATCAGTTTTACTATAAATATAAGTCAAAGCAATGATATTTAAATTTACAGCATAGTTAAAAAAGTCCTTTATCTCATATAAAATATCATTAGATTCGATTAAATGTTCGACTGCCTTGTCATAGTTTGCTTGCTCATTTTCTAATATGCCCAGCCAGGACAGGATAGTAGCTTTCACATCCTTTAATTGGTGTTCATTTGCACAGTGCAATGCCTTCATGAGATATTCTTCAGACTTTATAAACTCGGATTTTCTTAGATATGCAACACCTACATTACGAATAGAATTACACTTATATTTATGCTGGTCAGTGAGTTTGAAATAATCCGTTGCCTTAAGAAATTGAGCAATTGCCTTGTCAAAAAAACTATAATTAAAGTGTATTATCCCACATTGATTATTTGTCAAACCACGCAAATACGGTGACTCTATTTGTTCAGCAAGACTTATTGCCTTTTCTACTGTTGCAATGGCTAATTCATAATCTCCCTTTGTCGAAATTATGTGGCTCTTTACTTGTATACTGTCTACTAATTCTTCTTTAAACCCGTATTGACTACACTGTTCGATAAGAAGATCAACCTTCAAAATACTATCTTCCTTAGAGTTAAGGACGCTTTTGCGTAATTGTTCAAGCTCCTCAACAATGTTTTCTTTTATAGTTTTAGACTCATCACTAATTATTTTTTTTATTTTTTCTGATTGCAAAATAACCTCCATTTATAAGATAATACTTTTAAAAAATAAGTCAACCAAATAAAACAAGATTTGCAAAGAAAAAATCTTGCAGATTTGTTCATTACAATCTCATGAAATTATCGTCAATTCCCAAAAATTGCAAGAAAAATATAATATTTTTCAGAGAATCAAAATAACATGAAAATTGCAATATAAAAACAGCCCTTTTTTTATTATAAAAGGTGTCAAATAAAAACTAATTTTACTACCATGAGGTCCTATTTTTTCTCACTTTTCGCTAACCCTCTCCCACTTTTTGTATATTACTATTTTTCAATAATATGCCTATGGGACTCCCCTGACATTCCCCTTGCTATCTTGGAGAATGAAAGGTAATATTAAAGGAATCAAAAGGGAATCAAAGGGAGTTTTTTTTTTAAACATCTCACTTTTTAAAACACTGGCAATAATGTTCCATGAGACATTGGCGCAACTCATACATTCTTTTTTTAAACAACACACCTTTTGGGTCCTCGCTTCGCTGCGGGTTAGGTACTTTACTTCGTAAAGGTTAGGTACTTCGACTGTCGAAGGTTAGGTAAAAAATCAATTGATTTTTGTTAAGCTGTAGGTAATTTCACTGTGTGAAATTGAAAGAATGGATCTATTAACCTGTTCGTAGTTGTCCATCGCACGTATACAAATAAGGCTATTTGTATTTACAAGCCATATTATTGAGAATGATAGATTAATAAAAAGAAGTTGCAACTTCCTTTAAAAAAACCTTTCACGAAAGTGAAAGTACCTCACCTTCGACGAAGTCGAAGTACCTAACTTTTCACGAAGTGAAAATACCTAACCTTTTCGAAGAAAAGTACCTCACCCGCAGCGAAGCGAGGACCAAAAAAGTCCTTGACAATATTATCCTTATCTGATTAATATGATTATGCTCTTAATGATCTGGTATTGAGGGGTTCAATGTTTTATATAGATGTGGAAAGCTGAAAAAGGGAGAGTCAGTGTATGGCAAAAATTGAAGATATGACCAAAGGAGCGACTGACGGGAGAGCTTTCGGATATGTTTAAGCGCTCGCATGAGTTGGAGGATAAGATTAGGAAAAGACTGGGGGGTGATTGGATATGAAATCTGATAATATAAGAGTTTTAAAAAACCAATTTGATACGGTTATACATAAAACAGAGGATGGTTTTGAGTTTTGGTATGCTCGAGAATTACAAGAACTGTTAGGTTATAAGCGTTGGGAAAACTTTGAGACAGCAATTAATCGTGCAATAACTTCTTGTGAAACAACGGGCGTTGAGGTTTTGACCATTTTCGTGAGGTCACGAATATGGTTCCACTGGGTAGTGGGGCAAAACAAGGCGGTGCATTGCCAAAGGACGGTGAGGGTGATGAATGATTAGAAAAAGAGGGGTTGGGTATGAAATCTGAAATAATTATCTATCAAACTCAGGACGGGCTGACGAAGATCGACCTGCAGATGGAGGGGGAAACCGTCTGGCTGACACAAGCTGGTATGGTCGAACTTTTCCAGACGAGTAAATCGAATATTAGCGAGCACCTGAAGCACATTTTTGAGGAAGGCGAGCTCTTTGAAGATTCAGTTGTTCGGAATTTCCGAACAACTGCAGCTGATAATAAAACCTACAACATAAAGCATTATAACCTCGATGCTATCTTGGCGGTCGGTTATCGTGTGAAATCTCCGCGCGGCACACAGTTCCGGCAGTGGGCAACGACCGTTTTACATGAGTATTTGCAAAAGGGCTTTACCATGAACGACGAAGTCCTGAAAAATATGGGCGGCGGCATTTATTGGAAAGAACTTCTGGAGCGTATTCGGGACATCCGTGCCAGTGAAAAAGTCATGTATCGACAAATTCTCGATCTCTATGCAACAAGCCTCGACTACAATGCCACCATGCAGGAGACGCTGGAATTCTTTAAAATCGTGCAGAACAAGCTGCACTATGCCGTCAGCGGACACACGGCGAGCGAGATTATATTTGACCGCGCCAACGCAGAACTGCCTTTTATGGGTTTAACGACCTTCAAAGGCAAGCGGCCCGTGAAAAGCGAGGTTTCGATCGCTAAAAACTATATGACCGAAAAAGAACTGTTTGCCCTGCGACGCATGGTCAACGCCTTCTTTGATATGGCGGAACTTAAGGCGGAAAGACATGAACCGATGTATATGCGCGACTGGTTGGAGATTTTGGACAAATTTTCCCGTGATTTTGGCGTGGGCGTTTTGGAGGGTTCTGGTTCGGTCAGCCACGAACGGGCAATGGAGAAAGCACATGGCGAGTATGACCGCTACCGTGTACAATTTTCCGACGAACTGACCGAGGTGGAAAGGGCGTATCTCGAAACACTAAGCGAAATGAAGAAACGGCTTAAGGGCGAGAGCGAAAAGAAATAACATCTGATAATATAAGAGTTTTAAAAAACCAATTTGATACGGTTATACATAAAACAGAGGATGATTTTGAGTTTTGGTATGCTCGAGAATTACAAGAACTGTTAGGTTATAAGCATTGGGAAAACTTTGAGACCGCAATTAATCGTGCAATAACTTATTGTGAAACAACGGGCTTTGAGGTTTTGGATCATTTTCGTGAGGTCACGAAAATGATAGATATGCCTAAAGGCGCAAAGCAAGGACCAAAGAGCTGTGCTCGTCAGCAAGCGACGAAGTCGCATCAAACCGTAGGTACAATCTATCTTAGTTGTACCATAAAAGACCGCAAACATCCTTATAACAAACAAAAATCAATTGATTTTTTACCTAACCTTCGACGAAGTCGAAGTACCTAACTTTTCACGGAGTGAAAATACCTAACCTTTTCGAAGAAAAGTACCTAACCCGCAGCGAAGCGAGGACCCAAAGAGCTGTGCTCGTCAGAAAGCGACGAAGTCGCATCAAACCGTAGGTACAATCTATCTTAGTTGTACCAAAATATGACCGCAAAATTCCTTAAAACAAACAAAAATCAATTGATTTTTTACCTAACCTTCGACGAAGTCGAAGTACCTAACTTTTCACGAAGTGAAAATACCTAACCTTTTCGAAGAAAAGTACCTAACCCGCAACGAAGTGAGGACCAAAAAAAGTACCTAACCCGCAGCGAAGCAATTAATAGCTACCCTCCTTTAAAAAAACCTCTCACTTCATGATATTGAGAGAATATATCTATTTACCTGATCACAGTTGTCCATCGCACGTATACAAATAAGGCTATTTGTATTTACAAAGCCATATTATTGAGAATGATAGATTTCTTTTTGTTTGTTCGTAGCTATCCATCGCACATATACAAATAAGGCTATTTGTATTTACAAAGCTATATTATTGAGAATGATAGATTATTAAAAAGAAGTTGCAACTTCCTTTAAAAAAACCTTTCACGAAGTGAAAATACCTAACCTTTTCGAAGAAAAGTACCTAACCCGCAACGAAGTGAGGACCAAAACAAAGTACCTAACCCGCAACGAAGTGAGGACCAAAGAGCTTTGCTCGTCAGCAAACTGGACCAACTCACTTGCCTTGCTTCGCTGCTGGCTACGTTTAAAAAAAGGATTTTTTTTAAACGTAGCCACAACTATCCTTAGTTGTGCAGCGAAGCAAGTAATAGCTACCCTCCTTTAAAAAACCTTTCACTTCATGATATTGAAAGAATGCATCTATTTACCTGTTCGTAGCTATCCATCACACATATACAAATAAGGCTATTTGTATTTACAATGCTATATTATTGAGAATGATAGATTATTAAAAAAGAAGATACTTCCTTATATATTTCTTTCTACCAGAAAGAAATACCTAATGTAAAATTCACGTGCAGCTAATTGTAGATACAATTAGCCTTAATTGTATAAGAACCAATGGCTGCCTTCGAGTACATAAACGATTCAATAGATCAATTTCACGCAGTGAAATTACCAGCCAACTCAGTTCTCAGATCTGTCAACAACACACTTGCCCCCTTGACACTATTTTACCTTTTTGTAATTTATTCCTTGACAGTATTACCATTACATGATTTATTTGACAATGAAAATGTGATATTGGGACAATTCTCAATGTTTTATATAGGTGTGAAAACTGAAAAAGGGAGGGGGAAAGTCATGATAAACCAAAGTCCAGAAGAAAAAGCAAGAGACAAAATTGACCAAATGCTAAGAAATGCTGGTTGGAGTGTTCAAGATAATAAAAGTGTTAATTTGTCAGAATGCAAGGGAGTTGCCGTAAGAGAATATTTAACTGATGTGGGACCTGCTGACTATATTTTATTTGTTGATAGTAAACCTTTAGGAGTTATAGAAGCAAAAAGAGAGGATGAAGGGCAAAGGCTTATAGCTGCTGAGGATCAAGTCTATTATTATGCACATGCAAAGCTTAAGAATATTGTAAAAAAGGATTCCTTGCCTTTTGCATATCTGAGTACAAGTGTTGAAACAAAGTTTATTGATTATAGAGACCCTAAACCTCGTTCACGAATAATATTCAACTTTCATCAACCATCAACTTTATTAGAATGGCTTAAGGAAGAAACAACCCTCAGAGGTCGATTGCAAGATATGCCAGCCTTGGAGAAGGATGGATTGCGAGCTGCACAGATAAAAGCTATAGAAAACTTAGAGGTATCCTTTAAAAACAATAAACCAAGGGCTTTGATTCAGATGGCAACAGGTGCTGGTAAGACATATACTGCCTGTACCTTTGTCTATCGATTATTAAAATTTGCCAAAGCTAAAAGAATACTTTTTGTCGTAGATACCAAAAACTTAGGCGAACAAGCCGAACAGGCATTTATGGGATATCATTCTAAGGATGATAACAGGAAATTTACCGAATTATATAATGTTCAAAGATTAACATCAAGCTACATAGCTCAAGATAGTCACGTTTGTATTTCCACTATTCAGAGATTATATTCGATTTTAAAAGGTGAAGAACTTGAGGAATCTTTTGAAGAAGAAAATCCTAATGAAAGTAGTTGGCAATGGAATAAGAAAGACCCCATGCCTGTTGAGTATTCTAAAGATAACCCAATAGAGCAGTTTGATTTTATAATTATAGATGAGTGCCACAGATCCATTTATAATTTATGGAAGCAAGTTTTAGATTATTATGACTCATTTTTAATTGGACTTACTGCAACCCCTGATAAAAGAACTACTGGTTTTTTTAAAGAGAATGTAGTTAGTGAGTACACATATGAGGAGTCTGTAGCTGATGGTGTCAATGTTCCTTATGATGTTTATACAATAGAAACCGAGATATCCCAAGCTGGGGCAGAATTAAAAGCTAAAGAATATGTTGACAAAAGAGAGAGGCTAACACGGAAAATGAGATGGGAACAATTGGACGAGGATATCGAATATTCAGCAAAAGACTTGGATAAAGATGTGGTAAGCATAGACCAGATTAGATGTATTATTAGGGCATATAAAGAAGCTTTAAAGAAGGTTTTCCCTGACCGTTATGATAAAGATGAGGTTTTTGAAGTGCCCAAAACCCTGGTTTTCGCAAAGACTGATAGCCATGCAGATGACATTATACATATGATAAGAGAAGAGTTTAATGAGAGTAATGAGTTTTGTAAAAAAATCACATATAAAGCTGAGGAGGACCCTAAATCGGTATTAAATCGATTTAGAAACTCATGGAATCCAAGAATAGCTGTAACAGTTGACATGATAGCGACCGGAACAGACGTAAAACCTCTGGAAGTATTGCTTTTTATGAGGCATGTAAAAAGCTCTAATTATTTTGAACAAATGAAGGGGAGAGGTACAAGAACTATAAACTATGATGACTTGAAAAAAGTATCAAGTACGGCAAAACATACAAAGACCCATTTTATCATAGTTGATGCTATAGGTGTAACAAAATCAAGAAAGACAGATAGTAGATCATTGGAAAGAAAAAGAACAGTTGCCTTAAAAGATTTATTAGGGGCTGTATCTATGGGAGTACAGGATGAAGATTTATTTACTTCTTTAGCTAATAGGTTAATTCGTTTGGATAAACAGCTTAGAGAAAATGAGAGGGAAAAAATAATAGAGAAAAGTGGTGGGCAGAGTCTAAAAGATATGACTAAAAACCTACTTGATGCTTATGATCCAGATTTAATTGAAGCTAAAACTATAGAATTGTTAAATGAAATACCTGAGCCAGAAAGAACGAAATCAAAAGAGGAAGAGTGCAAAAAGAAAGCAGGAGAACAACTGGCAACAAAAGCAGCTAAAGTTTTCACAGGTGAGTTAAATAGCTATATTGAAAATGTTAGAAAATCACATGAGCAAATTATAGATAATATTAATCAAGACAAAGTTCTAAAGGCAAGATTGGATAGTTTTACAAAAGATAAGGCAAAAGAGATAGTAAAAAGCTTTGAAGAATATATAGCAGAAAACAAAGATGAGATTACTGCTTTTAGTATCTTTTATAATCAACCATATAGAATGAGAGAATTAACTTTTAAAATGATAAAGGAATTGTTTGAAAAATTAAAAACTGAAAAACCGCTACTTGCACCTCATTATGTTTGGGATGCTTATAGTCAATTAGAAGATGTAAAAGGTAAAAGCCCTAAAAATGAGCTGGTAGCACTTGTTTCCTTAATAAGAAGAGTAACTGGCTTGGACAAAGCCCTTACTCCCTACAACAGAATAGTAGATAGGAATTTTCAAAAATGGGTCTTTGGTAAGCAAGCGGGTCCTCTAAAATATACAAAAGAACAAATGGAATGGTTAAGAATGATTAAAGAACATGTGGCTACAAGCTTCCATATTGAAATAGAAGATTTGGATAATCTACCATTCAACAGTCAAGGAGGAAGAGGAAAAATGTATAAGTTATTTGGAGATAATATGTTTGAAATTATAAATGAATTAAATGAGGCATTGGTAGCATGATGAGAGAAAATTGGATTGAAGGAAAACTTGAAGATTTACTAAACTATATTCAACCTACTAATTACATAGTTGAGTCAACTGCTTATAATGACAACTATAAAACGCCCGTATTAACTGCAGGTAAAACTTTTATTTTAGGGTATACAGATGAGGAAAATAATGTATTTGCTACTCTACCAGTTATAATTTTTGATGATTTTACAACTTCTACTAAATATGTAAATTTCAAATTCAAAGTAAAGTCATCAGCTATGAAAATATTGGCACCATCATCAGAAGAAGTTAATGTTAAATATGTTTATTACCATATGCAAACTATTAGGCACAACGTAGATACTCATAAAAGATATTGGATTTCAATATTTTCTAAACTAAATATTGCAATAGCTCCCCTACCAGAACAAAGAGCCATTGTAGCTAAAATTGAAGAATCATTTTCTAAATTAGATAGTGGAATAGAAAGTCTTAAGAAAGCGAAAGAACAATTAGAAATATATAGGCAGGCAGTATTAAAAGCAGCTTTTGAAGGAAAGCTGACAAGGAAATGGAGAGAAAAAAATATTTGTACTGAGATGCAAAATGAATGGATGAGAAGAAAGCTTGGCGATGTTTGTGATAAAGTAGAAAAAATAAACAAAAAAAACTTAGATAAACACAAACAATTTTTTTATATTGATATAGGAAGTATTGATAATGAAATATATAAAATTATCTCTCATAAGGTATATAAATGGGAAGACGCACCATCAAGGGCACAACAGATAATTAAGATAGGTGATGTTTTATTTTCAACAGTAAGAACATATTTAAAAAATATTGCTCAAGTAACAGATAGTATACATAATAATCAGATATGCTCATCTGGTTTTACGGTAATAAGAGGCATTGAAAAACTGTTAGACCCAAAATTCATTTTTTATTTTACAATATATGAAGGCTTCCTTCAGCCGCTTAATAAACTTCAAACAGGTTCTTCTTATCCTGCTGTTAGAGATAAAGATGTATTTGAACAAATCATTCCTTTACCTCTTTTAAAGGAACAAAACCAAATTGTTCAAGAAATAGAATCTCGTCTTTCTGTTTGCGAAAATATAGAAGCTAATATAGAGGAAGCTCTTGAAAAAGCTGAAGCTTTACGCCAGAGCATCTTGAAAAAAGCCTTTGAAGGCAAGTTACTATCTAAGGAAGTATTAGAAGCATGCAGACAAGAAGATGATTGGGAGCCAGCAGCAGAATTGTTAAAAAGAATAAAAGAAGATAATAAGGAGGTAAATTAATTATGGTAAATGAATCTAATATAGTTTCAAAAGTATGGAATTTTGCTAATATATTAAGAGATGATGGAGTAAGCTATGGTGATTATTTAGAGCAGCTTACTTATTTGCTTTTTCTCAAGATGGTAGATGAATTTTCCAAACCTCCCTATTCAAGAGAGATAAGTATTCCAGATGGATATACTTGGAATGATTTAAATAAGATGCGCGGAGCTGAGCTTGAAGACCACTATAATAAAACTTTAAGAGAGCTATCCAATGCGAAAGGGACACTGGGACAAATTTTTACCAAGTCACAGAATAAAATTCAAGATCCTGCAAAGCTTTCCAGAATTATTGAAATGATTGATAAGGAAGATTGGGCAATGATGGGATCTGATCTAAAAGGGAGAATTTATGAAGGCCTTTTAGAAAAAAATGCAGAGGATACCAAAAGTGGTGCAGGTCAATACTTTACGCCCAGAGCCCTTATAAAGGCAATGGTTGCCTGTGTTCAGCCTGAACCAAGTAAAACCATAGCTGACCCAGCCTGTGGGACAGGTGGATTTTTCTTGGCATCCTATGACTACATTAGCCAAGACCACGATTTAAATAAAGAAGAAAAGGAATTTTTAAAGAATAAAACCTTTTATGGTAACGAGATTGTAGCGAATACCAGACGGCTTTGCTTGATGAATATGTTTCTACATAATATAGGCGAAATTGATGGAGAGACTTCTATTTCTTCTGCTGATGCCTTAATAGCAGATGAGGGTAAGAGGTATGATTATGTTCTTGCAAATCCTCCTTTTGGGAAAAAATCATCAATGACTATTACTAATGGAGGAGGAGAGCAAGTCAGGGAAGATTTGGTTTATAATAGACAAGACTTTTGGGTGACCACATCAAACAAGCAATTAAACTTTTTACAACATATAAGAACATTATTAAAAGATGAAGGACAGGCTGCAGTAGTTTTACCAGATAATGTTTTATTTGAAGGAGGGGCAGGAGAAACAGTTAGAAAAGAACTCCTTAAAACAACAGACCTTCACACTATACTAAGACTACCTACAGGGATTTTTTATAGACCAGGTGTTAAGGCTAATGTGCTTTTCTTTGACAATAAACCAGGAGCCAGACACCCTTGGACAAAAGAGATATGGTTTTATGACTATAGAACCAATGTCCATCATACTTTGAAGAAGAAACCTATGGAATTTGAAGATTTAGAGGATTTTATCAAATGCTATAATCCGTCCAATAGACATAAAAGGCAGGAAACATGGTCAGAGAGCAACTCAGAAGGAAGATGGAGAAAATTTAGTTATGATGAAATCATTGAAAGAGATAAGACAAGCTTGGATATATTTTGGCTTAAGGATGATAGCTTAACAGACTTAGATAACTTGCCAGACCCAGATATTTTGGCGAACGAGATAATAGAAAATATAGAAGCAGGATTGGAGAGCTTTCAGGCATTGATGGAAACCCTGAATGGGGAGTAGAAAAATAAGAGAGAATCCACGTGCAGCTAATTGTACACCTTCGCATATCAACTTGTAGAGACAAAAAACGTAGCGACAACTATCTTTAATCCTCACCCGCAGCGAAGCGAGGACCAAAGTTTACTGAATAATGTCTTTCCCAGAATCTATGAATTCCACATGCTCTTTTAGTTTATCTTGTAGTGCATAAAATTCATTTATGATATCATTACGATTGATGCCAAAGAGTTTGAGTAATTCCACAATATTTATGACGCGTGTTTGTGCCAAGCAATCGGGATTGATGAGGACTTGTAGGCGATCTTCGTCTGGCATGAGCCAAAAAGGATAGAGATTGCAATAATGTGGGCGAATATTGCGTGGCAATTGGCAGCCCTGATCGGTGAGAAAGATACATTTATTGTCGACTGTTTTGAGTTTATAGCGGATATTTTTATAGAAGATTTGTTTGAAGTTGGGGTGAATAGATCTGGCTATAGAGTCGACGAGTAATGGATTGATCATATCTCTTTCCAAAAAGTCGGAGATTGGTAGTCCTATTGCTTTTTGGATGATGATAGCTTCGGGGATTGAGATGCCTATTTCGATACTGTTTGGTTCGCCTGTAAAATTGCAGCAGCCATACTTTGTTTCGTGACACTCTTGGCAAATATAGGACATTTTCACCTCAATCTTTGCTAAAAAAAGAGATGCCCGAAGGCATCACCTTTATTTGATAATAATTATCTTTTTGCTGACGCTGTAATCATTGGTAGACATTTTGATAAAGTAAACGCCAGATTTAAGACGTGTTTTCACATGTTCACTGAGGTCAACTTGAATGCTTTTGGTATCGTTTTTACGGTTGAATTGATTAAATTCATATACCTTTTGACCTTTGATATTGTATATTTCAAACTTGACCCTTTTGGTATCGCTGGTTGAGTATTTGATATTAATATCTGATTTGTTGAAATTAACAGGGTTTGGATAGACAGCAATGAAGTTATCTTTTTCAAGAGGTTTGATAATATCTTCAATATTTAAATCCAAATCACAAAGAATCCATGTATCTTCACTTGGAAAATAGTTTGTATTTTGAGCAAAATCGGTGGCTGTAATGCGATAATAGATGGAGCTGGCACTAATGATATCGGTGCTTTGTAGCTGGCATGACCAAATGTTTTGATCTGATTCTGACATGGTAATAGAATATATTTCATCTGATTCATTCCTGCGGAACTCAAGTTTAACTTCTGCAATACCAACATTATCTGTGACTGTCGCTGAGATTGTATAAGGCAATTCATTTTCATGAATAATTGCGATAGGCTCGTGTTCGATAACAGGGAATTCTGTGTCGTCACCATTGATGACGAAATAATGTGGATCGTATGCGCCCATGAGAGGATGATTTGCTTTTTTATTATTTGTATCAACGCTATGAATATAGTAGTAAACAGTGTCACCCAGAGCAGGGATTGGTATTTCAGCATGGTAGAGATTTCCAGCAAAGTAAGACATATCAATGCTTGTATAATCGCCTTGATTGACTTTAAAAAAGACTTTTGTAGAATCAGCAATAATATCTGCGCCACCATAAGAAATAATATCTGCTTCGATTGCATAATTATTCTGCATCTCTTGTTCATAGGCGAGCGGCATATGAGAAATATAGAGCATTCTGCGATCAGCAATCTCATGCGTACGGCAGTGAAGAGCGTCGGTAGATTCCCATGGATTTGACGTATTATTTGTGACACCATACACAGTGTAGCCAGGCATAGCATCGCGATAAGCTTGGAGCGCAGCCTCGTCATTTGCATTGTTCATGATAGGAACAAAGACGCGATTATTGAGAATTAGCGAGTTTGAATAAGGCTGATCATTAGGAGTATAAACGCGGTAAACTCTGAATGGTCTATTGTAAGAGCTCATTTGATTTGCCCAATATTGCGCCATCTGTTCAAGTGCATTATATCTTGGATGAGTAGAAGGTACTTGACGAATAATTATCTTATCAGGTGCCAAAAACTTGCCCCAGCAGTCGATATGGTCGATATATGTATTATTTGGATCCTGTACAACGTGATAGGTATCAATGCCTAAAAACTGCTGCATTTGTTCATTTACTAAGCTCTGATTATTATAGTTTTCAGTATAAGCAATATGTGAGGCAGCAGCAATGCCAATACCGTCGCACATGTAATTTCCGCCAGTTTGTACGATAGACATAGTATAGCAATTTAGTGTATCGTAAGCTGCATAGATCGGTATAAAAGCATCATCTAATGGGCGTGGTCGATTGTAAGTAAAATCTATAACACTGAGATTATTATTGCTATCGAATGAAAACCAAGGACCAAAGTCACGTGTCCAATACGAATTAGTTGCACCAATCACAAAAGTGCAATTACTCATGTTTACTTGTGCATTTGTATATGCTTGTATAGCTTGGTTTTTTACAGATTCGTTTGAGACTATAGTGAGTACTTCAATTTCTTCTGCAAGTAGCTTGATAAAGTTTACATGGAATCCTAAAGGATAACGTACTAAAACTTTTGTAGCAGGTTCAAATTCGGCGACAGGGCGGATAGGTCCTGTAGGTGGGTTTGATTTTTCTCTGTCAATTACCCAAGCAGGCATAAGAGCTATTTCATCATCACTCATCTCATGAGTCAATGGTAAAGGACTAATTTCCTGCATATTTTGAGCAAATACTTGCCCAATGCTTAATATGATTAATAATAGACTGAAAAGAATGAGTTTATGTATTTTTTTCATCTATCCTCCTTTTAGGTTCAGAAAAATCAAAAAAGCATATATGTCAAGCAGAAAAAATAATTGCCATGGAAATATCTTTTGAGCCTCGCCGGTACATTATTTGTGGTCCTCACTTCGTTGCGGGTTAGGTACATTGCTTCGCAACGGTTAGGTACTTCGACTGCGTCGAAGGTTAGGTAAAAAATCAATTGATTTTTGTTTGTTATAAGGATTTTTTTTCGGTCTTATTTTGGTACAACTAAGATAGATTGTACCTACGTTTACTTGTTCGTAGTTATCCATCGCACGTATACAAATAAGGATATTTGTATTTACAAAGCCAGATTATTGTGAATGATAGATTTCTTTTTGGTTTGTTCGTAGTTGTCCATCGCACGTATACAAATAAGGCTATTTGTATTTACAAAGCCATATTATTGTGAATGATAGATTTCTTTTTGGTTTGTTCGTAGTTGTCCATCGCACGTATACAAATAAGGCTATTTGTATTTACAAAGCCAGATTATTGTGAATGATAGATTATTAAAAAGAAGTTGCAATATCCTTTAAAAAAAACCTTTCACAAATGTGAAAGCTCCTAACCCGCAGCGAAGCGAGGATCAAAATCGTGTGTTGCAAAAAAAATCACCCCTAAACCCGCTTGTAGTAGTCATCTGCGGATTCAGGTGAAAATAGTTTTCAAAAAAACCATTTTGTAAGCCCTATATATATAGAGGGTGATGTTTAATTTTAAGATTCCATTTTATTCTTTGATAAGTTATTTTGGCCACTATGCAACAGTCTCAAAATAGGTAATCTTAGATATTTTTCATTTATCTAAATAATGCGTTGACAAAGTATCATATTTTTAATTTTTGGAATACAATATAATATAAAAATATTGGAGTTAAAATGACAAACAATGAAAATGATATTCAAATCAATTATGATAGTCTCTTGAAATTGGGTTATGCAGTGATAGACGTAAGATACAGAGATTATGATGTTAGTACTGAAGTGTTTAGACTTGTAATTGTAAAAGTAGAAGGAGATAGAGACGATTTTTACCAATCTATGCTCAAACACTACCTGGGCAAAGACTTGAAAGATCGTAATATCTATGACTTATGGACAAATATCTTGAAACATAAGATAAAAATGAGCGAGCAGCTTGGTCGTGATGTTTATATTAAAGTTGCAGCTATGGACTTTTACGAAAATATGGACTAAAAGATGCAAAAGACTCTTTTGTTGATTAAGCCAAATGCATGCAAACACAATCTCATCGGTAGAATTATCGACATGGTAGAGCGTAATGGCTTTGTGGTAGTAGATTTGAAATTATTTACGATGACCAAAGACATTGCAAATGAGTTTTATGAAATGCATCAACTGAGGGATTTTTTCTCAAAACTGATTGAATTTATGACATCTGGTAAGACGGTGGCAGTTATTTTAGAAAAAGATAATGCGATCGCAGATCTTCGCTTATTAGTTGGTAATACCAACCCCAGTGAAGCAAACCCAGGTACAATACGTTATTTGTATGGCGAATCAACAACTATCAATGCAGTGCATGCCTCTGATAGCGAAGAAAATGCATTGAGAGAAATAGATATAATTTTTAATAAACAATAATAAAAAAGGAGAATTAATGAAAATATTGGTTTTAAACTGTGGTAGCTCTTCGATAAAATTTCAACTTTTAAATATGATAGATGAAAGTGTATTAGCAGAAGGAATTATAGAAAAAATAGGTGAAGCTTCTTCTCTATTTACATACAAAAGTGAGCCCTTTACAAAGAAAAAAAGCAAAGAAATAATAGAAGACCATGCAAAAGGCTTGCAAATGATTATAGATACCCTTCTCCATAAAGAACATGGTATTATTAAAGATGCGGCTGAAATTGCAGCTGTGGGACATCGACTTGTGCATGGTGGAGAATATTTTACCACCAGCGTTGTGATTACCAAAGAAGTAGAAGAAGTGCTTGAAAAATGCTGTGTGCTTGCGCCTTTGCACAATCCAGCAAATATCAAAGGTATCGAGGCTGTTCATAAAAACTTACCCGAGACAGTACAATGTGGTTGTTTTGATACAGCATTTCACCAGACTATTCCTGCAAAAGCTTATCTCTATCCACTCTCATTAGATCTTTATAATAAATATAAAATCCGTAAGTATGGTTTTCATGGGACATCTCACCAGTATGTGAGCCTTAAAGCCGCAGAATATGTACAAAAAGATATTTCAGATTTAAAGATTATCACCTGTCATATCGGCAATGGAGCATCTGTCACTGCTATCGATGGCGGTAAATCAATAGATACATCAATGGGCTTCACACCGCTCGAAGGCTTGATGATGGGAACAAGATGCGGCGACCTTGACCCTGCAATTCCAATTTATATGAATAAAACCCTTGGCATGAGTATAGACGAAATTGATAATATTCTCAATAAGAAGAGTGGGATGTTAGGCTTGTCGCAAATATCAAATGATATGAGAGAGATTGAAGATGAAGTTTTGAAAAATAAAAACTCCTTGGCAATTCAAGCACTCAGTGTTTATGCATATCGTATTACAAAATATATAGGGGCTTATTTTGCATCATTAAACGGCTGTGATTTATTGGTTTTCACAGGCGGCGTAGGTGAAAAAATGCCAATTTTACGACAGATGGTGCTTGAAAACTTAGACGCCCTTGGTATCGTTTTAGATCTTGAAAAAAACCAGATATTCAACGATGAAATACTTGACCTTAGTGCTCCAACTTCCAAAGTGAAGATTTTGAAAGTCCCAACAAATGAAGAATTGATGATTGCACTTGAGACAAAAAGGCTAATAAGCGAAAATTAAATGAAAGAATTGAGGATATAATGATATTTCATAAACTATTTGGTGTTTTATCAAGTGATGTCGCAATAGATTTGGGCACGGCAAATACTTTAGTTTTTAAGCATGGCTCTGGAATAATCATTAATGAGCCATCGGTTGTGGCATTGTCTACAAACGCAAAAAAGATAATTTCGATTGGAAAAGCAGCTAAAGAAATGATAGGAAAAAGTCCAGATGAAGTTAGAGTAGTAAAACCAATGAAAGACGGCGTAATCGCTGATTTTCATGTCACTGAACTAATGCTAAGAGACTTGATCCTCAGAACGCAAAGAAAGAAATGGCTGGTAAAGCCACGCGTAATTGTTTGTGTACCCTCAGGCATCACAGAAGTTGAAAAACGTGCAGTAAGAGATAGTGTATTACATGCAGGAGCACGTGAAGTTCATCTGGTTTCAGAGCCTATCGCTGCAGCAGTCGGGGCAGATTTGCCAATTCATAAGCCTTTTGGAAACATGGTGATGGATATTGGCGGAGGCACGTCTGAAATAGCTGTAATATCTCTTTCCCATATTGTTATCCACAATTCTATTCGCATTGGTGGTGATAAAATGGACTCTGATATAGTCAATTATTTACGCAAAAAGAACGGCTTAAGTATTGGTATTCAAACCGCTGAGAAGATCAAAAAATCCATTGGGTCAGCCTTTACACTCAAAGAAGAATTGGAGATGGATGTACGCGGACGTGATGTGGTAAATGGTTTTCCAGTAACTATCAAAGTTACTTCAAATGAGATTCGTGAAGCACTTTCAGAAACAATTACCGACATGATCGATGCTATTAAAAGATTGTTTGAAAAGACACCGCCAGAATTGGCAGCCGATATTGCAGAAAGAGGCATTATTCTCACTGGTGGCGGCGCTCAATTAAAAGGGCTTGATGAAAGAATCCGTGAAACAGTTGATCTACCTGTACATGTGGTACCCGAGCCATTAACATGTGTGGTCAAAGGTGTTGGTAAAATACTTGAAGATATCGACCAATACCGAGATGTATTAATCAATAAAATAGCTGACTAAATATAACCGTGACGCCCAAAAAATCTATCTTATTTACATATTTGTTTTTGGGCTTATTTTTGTTTATGGGCAGTATGGAAGGGCGCTTGAAAAAAGCATCCTTTATCTCAAGGACTATACTCTCTCCATTTATTGTGAGTATAGATAACTTCAACTCATATACAAAAATTAAAGCATATAATGAAGAATTGCAAATTTTACTTGCCAATCAGCTCATTGAAAATGCTCATTTAAAAACACATATCCGTAAAAGTGAGTCATATCATTTTGAGTTTCCAATGCAAGATAGTACCTTTATTTTTGCTGATGTTGTTGGGCTCGCTGGCAATCTTGCAGCTTATAATATTGTAGTCAATAAAGGGCAAAAAGATGGTGTAGAAAATGATTATCCTGTTTTGTCTTCTAAAGGTGTTGTAGGAAAAGTAGTGCAGACATATTATGATTTTTCTGTAGTCATGCCTATGACCAACCCTGAGTTTAAAATGCCCATTTTAGATCAAAGCTCAAATATTCAAGGTATGCTTGAATCGAATGTATCTGGTCAAACATATATTACTTTTGTATATCTTGGTGCAAATATTAGCATTGGAGATACTATTGTTACTTCAAATTTATCACGTCTCTTCCCGCCAAACTATCCTGTGGGGATTGTATCAAGTATTGAAGAATCGCAAGATGCACTGTATATCAAAGGGCGTGTATCACCAACAACAGTTTTTAGCAACCTTGAAAATGTTTTTATTCTCAAGCCTGAAAGGAAAGAAAGTTATGAAGAGTTCATCGAATCCAGTAGTAAAAGTAGATGAAATTGAATATTTACGTATACCTGTCAAAACAAAGATATTGCAGCCAAAAGATGATATAATCGAATTAGTCAGAGAATATGCAGTGCCTCTAATGCAAGAGGGCGATATACTCGTCATCAGCGAGAGCCCTTTAGCAATCACGCAGGGCAGAGCAATACCAATAAAAGATATTAAAGTTGGCTTTTTAGCAAATATCTTGTGGCGCTTTGTGGGAAAAGTGAATTATGGAATAGGATTACGGGCACCGACAAGCATGCAATGTGCTGTTGAGGAATGTGGTGGATTGAGAATCTTATTTGCCGCTGCAATTGGCGGCTTTACAAAACTATTTGGTAGAAAAGGCGACTTTTATCGCATCGCAGGAAAACAGTCAGCATTGGTTGATGCCGCATCAACAAGCCCCGTCCCTCCATATACAGAATGCGTGATCAAAGGACCGCTATACCCTGAGAAAGTTGCTCAAAAGATTAAAGATAAGCTCGGCTATGATGCATGTATAATGGATATCAATGATATCGGCGGTAGCTGGGTAATTGGTAGTAGTGATGCCGTTAATGATAAATTAATGGAAAAAATAATGAAAGATAACCCACAAGGTCAAGGCGATGAATTGACCCCCTTTTGTATAGTGAGAAGGCAATAATAGCTATGAGTTTTGCTAAGCTTAGTAAATACATATTGTTCTCCATCTTTGCAATCTATATACAAGCACTATTTTTGTATAAGTTTACAATATTTGGTTCATGCTTGTATTTGCCACTGGCTTTAGTAATTTACTTTGCAATTAATCTTTCCTATGTTAAATGCATGACACTGACCTTTATAATAAGCATTTTATGGGACATTCTATTCCCACAATTGCTCGGCTTGAACACAATAATAAATATCTTGATCTGCCATTTTGTCTTTAAATTTCATGCAAATATAAATAAAGAAAAGTTTGTTTCTGTATTTTTTTCAGTATCAGTAATTAATCTCTTTTTCTTTTTGGGTTATTGGCTCTTTTTTACTATTGGCTATTTGAATCCAAAAGCATTGATTATTAACGGGCTTGTAAGTATTATCTTGAACAGCACAATGCATGTAGCTGTGCTATACCTACTCGTTATATCAGACAGATTGAGAATTACTATAGATGAAACTACAATCTAAACTCGTCATAATATATAGGGTTTTGCTTGGCATAATATTCCTGTTGTTGAGCATTACTCTCTTCTATTTGCAAATAGCAAAAGGAGAGCATTACAAAGAAATTGCTAAACGAAATTATGTGCGAATCAGACGAATAGAGGCAGCCAGAGGCGTCATTTACGATGAAAAGCTCAATCCTATAGCCGAAAACAATCCATCAATAAACCTCTATTTTAGACCACATTTAATCAAAAATAAAGATGATATGGCAGACTTTGTCACGTCTTACCTGCCGATAAGCCGTGAATCAATTATGAAAAGTATCTATGATTATCGCTTTTTGAGATTCAATGAAGTCTTGCTCTATGAAAATATTACTTATGAACAGATGGCAGTTATTTCTGAGAAGCTAAACTATTTTCCAGAACTCTTTTTCAAAGTAGAGACCCTTCGCTCTTATACAATTAACAACCATTTTACAGGCTATGTGGGCAGAATTAATAGCGATGAATATGCTATTTATAAAGAGGATGGCTATAAGATAAATAGTTTGATCGGTAAAGCTGGTATAGAGAAATATTATGAAAGAATACTGTCTGGTAAAGCAGGCTATGAAGTTATCCAAGTCGATGCTCACGGGAGAAGCTTGAATATCTTCAAAGAGAACTTGTCCAAAGAGCCTGAAAATGGCTTACACCTCGTGTTAAATATAAATTTAGATTTGCAAAAGTATATTAATGAAATCTTCCCACAAAGTATCGCTGGCGCAGTTGTGGTAATGAACCCCCGTACAGGCGGAGTTTTGGCTTATAGTAGCTTCCCAGAATACGATCAGAATATCTTTGCCTCGCCGATCAGTACAGAAGATTGGGTGAATTTGCGTGATAACCCCAAAAAGCCAATGCTCGATAGAGTGATCAATGGGTCATATCCGCCAGGCTCAACTTTTAAGACAGTCACAGGAAGCTTTGGGCTTGAAAAAGGCTATATAAATAGTGAGACTCTGCTCGCCTCGTGTATCGGTGGACTAAAGATTGGTAATCGTTTTTTCAAATGTTGGACATCCGTAGGACATGGACGCACTAATTTTGTTACTGCTTTGAAGATCTCGTGTGACGTGTTTTTTTATGATCTATCAAAGTACTTTAAGATCGATGAGTTTGCTGCATTTGTCGAAAAAAACCACCTCGTTGAAAAGACAGGAATTGATTTGCCATATGAAAAGAAAGGCTTTTTCCCAACAACAGAATGGTATACAAAGCGCCTGGGTAAATATTATGGATCGCATGGTATCAAAGCAAACCTCTCGATAGGACAAGGCGAGGTTTTGGTCACACCTGTGCAGCTATGTGCTTACTTTTCTGCTCTTGCCAATGACGGTGTTTGGAAAAAGCCCCATTTATTAAAAAAAGCAATCGGTGATAAAACCCTCTTATACGAAGAGCTGGAAAATAATGAGGGAGTGAGATTGCCTGTATCGATCGATCATATAAAACTCCTACAAGATGGACTGTGGCAGGCAGTGAATGGCGCAGGCTCAACTGGTGGCGCTGCACGAGTACCAGGTGTAAATGTCTATGGAAAGACAGGTTCAGCAGAGAATGCTCACGGCACAAGCACACATGCATGGTTTGCTTGCTATGCAAAATGGGAAGAGCCAGAACTCGCAGTAGTGGTATTTTTAGAAAATGCAGGGCATGGAGGTAGCATGGCAGCGCCAATAGCAGGTAAAATAATTAGTTATTATAATAAACACATTAGAGATAAGTAAATGAAGATATCATTTGATAGAAATTTTGATTGGCACCTATTTTCACTTTGGGCAATACTTGTAATCTTTGGAATTTTTGCGATTATTACAGCTTCAGCAGCTAAAATAGGCGATGATATTGTTCTAAAAAACTATTATTGGAAACAGATTATTTGGTTCTTTATCAGCGTTATCGTCTTTTATCTTGTACTCAAAATACCTCTGTCTGTGATAGATATGCTAATCTTACCGCTTTATATTTTTACAGTAATCTTGCTGGTAATAGTTTTATTTATGCCGGCAGTCAATAATGCACACAGTTGGTTATTCCTCGGAGGGATGCGCTTCCAGCCGTCTGAGCTGGCAAAAATGGTAATGATCTTATTAGTGTCAAAACTCATTTCAAAAGACCATATCTCTGAATTAAAAATGCTGTATAAAGCCTTGATAGGCGTAATCATCCCTGTCACACTCATTTTATTAGAACCAGACTTTGGAACCACTATCATCTTTTGGGGCAGCTTGGTCTTTATGCTCATGCAGGCAGGATTTCCTTTATGTTATTTAGTGCTTTTAATCAGCCCAATTATTGGAGTTGTCTTCTCATTCAATTGGATACTTTTTGTGATAGCGTCTTTAATACTAATTTATTATTACTATCGCGAGCGATTGAGCTGGGTATTAATAGCCTTTTCGAGTATCTTAAACACATTTGTCTTCTTCTTGACTCCTGTCTTGTGGAACAGTTTAAAATCGTATCAGCAAAATAGGATTATCACATTTTTCAACCCAATCCACGACCCTTTAGGAGCAGGTTATCAAGTTATTCAAGCAAAGATTGCTATTGGTTCAGGGCAAGTATTTGGTAAAGGTTTTTTGCAGGGTAGCCAAAAGAACATGAATTTCTTACCAGAGCATCATACAGACTTTATCTTTTCTGTGATTGGCGAAGAGTTCGGCTTTATAGGTGCTTTTCTATTATTACTGATATTCTATCTATTTTTTAATCGTATTATTTATCTGATAAAAGTTGTAAGCAAAAAAGAGTATAAAATAGCAATTGCTGGAATATTCTCTTATTTACTGCTGCAAACTTTTATTAATATTGGCATGAATCTCGGTGTCCTGCCGACAACAGGGGTACCTTTGCCATTTATCAGCTATGGAGGGTCAAACCTTTTGATAAACTCATTTGCAGTTGCAATGGTCTTAAAGTACTCAGTTTATAAAGAATTATAGGGGGTGAGCAGTGAAGAAAGAGATGTTTATCGACAAAATGAAGAAAGATGGGTTGAATGATATCATTATCAAAACCTTTATTAATTACTATCAGAAGCTTGTGGACGGAGAAACAGGTAAGCTGAGTAAAAGTGAGATTAAAAAGCCGTCAGAAGAGAAAATTGTTGATTATAATAAGCTCGAAAAGCAAGTGAATGAACATTTGCACAAGCTCGCTATCATCAAGCTTAACGGTGGTTTGGGTACAAGTATGGGCTTGAAAAAAGCAAAGTCTCTCCTGCCTGTCAAAGGAGAGCTTACCTTTTTGGATATTATCGCAAAACAAGTACTGTTTTTGAGAGAAAAAAACAAAAGCCAAGTTCCAATTATCTTTATGAATAGCTTTAATACACAAGCAGATACTCTTTCTGCTTTGGCAAAATATGAGAATATTGGAAAACAAGTTTGCCCTTTAGACTTTATTCAAAACAAGTTTCCTAAAATCAGAAAAGACAACTTTATGCCGCTGGAGAATAAAGACGATACATTAAATTGGAACCCACCAGGACATGGAGATATCTACTCATGTCTTGCACAAGAGGGTATCATTGACACATTGCTAAAACATGGTATTGAGTATGTCTTTGTATCAAACTCTGATAATCTCGGCGCCTTGGCAGATTTAAAAATACTCACATATATGATTGAAAGCCAAACACCCTTTATGATGGAGGTTTGTCAAAGAACTGAAATGGATAAAAAAGGGGGGCATCTCGCAGAAACAAAAGAGGGGCGTTTGACCTTAAGAGAAAGCGCACAGTGTCCTGCAGATGAAGTGGAAGAATTTCAAGATATAGAGCTGTATAATTATTTTAATACCAATAACCTCTGGATCGAGCTCAAGGCTTTAAAAGAGTATTTAGAGCAAAATAATATTGTAATTGAATTGCCTTTGATAATTAACCCCAAAAAGGTTGAAGAGACAGATGTAATACAGCTCGAAACAGCAATGGGGGCGGCAATTAGCATCTTTAAAGATTCAAAAGCTATACTTGTCAATCGAGACCGCTTTGCCCCTGTAAAAAAGACACAAGATTTACTCTTGATCTGGTCAGATGCATATGAGCTGAAAGATGATTATTCTTTGCAAAAAGTCAGTAAAATTGACCATCTAATAGAGCTTGATTCTGCATTTTATGGCGAGATTGACCAGGCAAGATTACGCTTTTCTGAAGATATTCCGTCTCTAAAAGAATGTAATCGGTTTTTTGTAGAAGGAGACATAACTTTTGGCAGAAACACTGTATTTAAAGGTAATATTAGACTCATTGCAAAACAGCCTTTAAAGCTTGATTCAGTTGAAATATCAAATTATTAAAAATAAACTTGCATTATTCACGGGCAAAAATATTGTTGAATACATGGTCAAGATAACATAAATTAAAATATATTAATTTGGAGGTAAAATGAAAAAGAGAATGATACTTCTCATAATAAGCTTACTATTAATCATCCCTTTAATTGCAAAAGAAAAGATTGTGATTATTGGTATTGATGCTGACGATAGTGAAAGTAGATACGTTAAAACAATGCTTGAAAAAAGAGACCTCGAAGCAGCCTTTAAAGAAGACTTGCATCTTGAATTAATACCTCTTAAAGAGAGCGCAAAAGCACTTAAAAATGATGGGTTTAAAGGATCATTAAAAGAAATTGAACCTTCCACTGTTGAAGATATTGCAAAAGGACTAAATGCTGATTTGGCTATCTGGATGTGGATCTCAAGAGAAAACCCTACCTCTTTCTTTGTTACTGGAAAAGTTATGAGTATGAGAACAAAAGACTTGATCAACCTCACTTTTTCTATTACCAAAGACAAGAACCAAAGAATGAAGTCTTTACAAGAAAATTTCTTGGCAAAGATATCAGAGTTTGCAGCAAGCGAAGTAAAGAAGATATTTAATATTGCAGAGCAAAACTTTAATGCTAAAAAGCTGGTAGAAGCTGAAGAAATGTTTTTGAGATTAACATCTATTGATGAAAACAACCCTGAAGTTTACTATTATTTAGGCATGATCAATTACCAAAATAACAAGTATACAGAAGCTATTAGCTATTTTGATAAGACACTCGAGTTTAACCCTGATAATGAAAACTGCCTACGTTTCCTTAGTGAAACATATAAAAAGCAAGGCAATTTAGAAAAGTCCATCGAAGTGCTTTCAAAAGTTGCAAATGTTAGCCATGATCCTATGCTTTGGTTGGCTATTGCGCAAATGCATAAAGACAAGAATAATATCAGCGAGGCTACTAAAGCATTAGACAATGCCTTGATTATTGATAGTGAGAATGAAAGCGTGCGCATGTTTTATGCAACAATAGCTTATGATAATAAAGACTATGAAGCTGCTATTCCACATCTTGAATTTGTCACAAACCTTTATCCAAACAGTGAAGAATTAGGTAGAAAACTGGCGATTAGCTATCAAAGAACTGGCAGACTTGAGCAGGCGATTGAAAACTACAAAGCACTTATTGCAAGAGATGCTACCAATACAAGAGCTTATTTAAACCTCGGCGCTGCATATCGTGCAATATCTTATGAAAGAGAAGCTGATAAATATAATAAGCTTGCACTTGAAACTTATAAAAAGCTCGAGAAGATGATGCCTCAAAGTGGCGTTGTTGATGTGAGTATTGCAGATATTAATCTCAATATGAATAACCTTGCACAGGCAGAGAAATACGCTAATTCAGCTATCACAAAGGATAATGAGATCTATGAGCCATACCTGATTTTGGCTTCAATAAATCAAAAACGTGGCATTGCAAAGCAAGCTGAGTATGTTGACTTGCAAAAGAAGACAGATAGCGGCAATCTTTATGGTGCTGAATTAGATAATACTATCAAAGTTAGAGATAATGCTAAAGCTGCTGCTAATCAATTATTTAGAAAAGCAGACGAGATGTTTAAAGCTGCAAAAGGCAAAGCAAAAAGCCAATCTGTTATCTCTGATATTGATCATAGAATCCAATCTAATAATCAATATATTGACATGACAAAGAAGGATTTCTTTAATTAAAAAAGTAGTGGTTTAACACATAAAACCACTGATCAATATGCATAATGCATGATGACAAACCAGTAGAAATACGGCTTTAAATTATGCATTATGCTTTAATAATTATGAATAGTAAAGAGGGTATTTATGCTGAAAGTAGGTGTAGTTGGCGTTGGGCACTTGGGTAAACATCATGCAAGAATCTTTTCTGAAATAGAAGATTGCGAATTTGTTGGCGTATATGATCAAATAAAAGAAAGAGCTGTCGAAATTGCTGATCTTTACAAGGTTAGGGCATTTTCAAGCTATGAAGAAATGCTCGAGGTCGTTGATGCTGTTGATATTGCTGCCACCACAACCTATCACTATGCTTTGGCAAAGCCAGCGCTTGAAAGAGGCTGTCATGTATTTTTAGAAAAGCCGATTACCTCAGAGATCAAGCAGGCTGAAGAGCTAATAGAAATAGCAAATAAGAATAATCTGTTTATCCAGGTCGGTCATATAGAGCGATTTAATCCCGTCATTCTAAAGGTTATAAAAGATGTAAACGACCCTATGTTTATCGAGTCTCACCGCATTGCTCCATTTAACCCTCGTGGCAGCGATGTACCCGTTGTGCTAGACTTGATGATCCACGATATTGACTTGATACTCTCTTTTGTCAAGAGTGAGCTTATCGATATCAAAGCATCTGGCATTGGGGTTTTAACACCAAGTATTGATATTGCCAATGCGCGCCTTGAGTTCGCTAATGGCGCTGTAGCGAATGTCACCTCGAGCCGTATCTCAATGAAGCGTGAGCGCAAGATTCGTTTTTTCCAAAAAGATGCTTATATCTCTCTTGATTTCCAGGAAAAGAATGTCTCTATTCTAAGAAAGTCAAAAGAAATAAATAAGATCTTACCTCAGATTCTCATGGGAAATACTAATTTTGACCCACAAGATCTTGTCGATATTACAGAAATTAAAGCTGATGATTTTGAAAAAGATGCCCTTACCATGGAGCTTGAATCTTTTGTCAAGAGTATTAATGAAAATACAAGACCTGCCGTAGACGGCGAAGCAGGTGCAAAAGCCTTATGCGTCGCTATGGAAATTGTTGAAAAAATAAAAAAGAAAACTCTCTAAAATGGAGGACCTAATGAAATATATATTTATAAAAGACATCGCTCAATACGAAGGTCAAGAGATATGTCTAAAAGGCTGGGTAAGAAACACCCGCCACTCTGGAAAGCTTGTCTTTATCATTGTCAGAGATGGAACAGGTGAAATTCAATCTGTTGCTTTTAGACCAGACTTAGGCGATGATAAATTTGAAATAGCAAAGAGCTTGGGCTTGGAATCTTCTCTTATCATACATGGGATACCAAAAAAGCATCCAAAGCTCGAAAACACTTATGAATTGCAAGTTACAGATATTCAGCCAATACAAATTGCTCATGATTATCCCATCTCTAAAAAAGAGCATGGACCTGATTTCTTATTAGAAAATAGACATCTTTGGCTTCGCTCTCCAAAACAACGGTCTATCATGAAAGTTAGACACACTGTTTATCACGCTATCTGTGACTATCTCAATCAAAATAGTTTTTATCGTTTTGACTCTCCAATACTCACGCCAAACGCTTGCGAAGGCACAACCACTCTCTTTGAAGTGCCATATTTTGATGAGGGCTCGGCTTATCTCTCACAATCAGGGCAATTATATTTGGAGACTGGCATCATGAGCCTTGGTCGTGTTTATGACTTCGGTCCTGTATTTAGAGCAGAAAAATCAAAAACACGTAAGCATCTCACAGAGTTTTGGATGATGGATGCAGAAGCTGCTTTTGTCGAACATGACGAGAACCTCGCCATTCAAGAGGGCTTGATTCGTTTTGTAATACGTACTGTTTTAGAAAAGAATCACGATGATTTAGTTATCTTGGAACGTGATATTGAGCAATTAAAGAAAGCCGATGCGCCATTTAAGAAGATGACACACCGCGAGGCAGTAGAATATCTTCGTTCTAAAGGCTCAGAAATCGACTATAATAGCGACTTAGGTGCTCAAGACGAAGCTATGCTCACTGAAGGTTCAGATGTCCCTGTTTTTATCGAAAAATGGCCTCAAGCTATAAAAGCTTTCTATATGAAACGTGACCCTGAGAATGAAGACTATGTTTTAGGCGCTGACTTAATTGCACCTGAAGGCTTTGGTGAAATCATCGGTGGCTCACAGAGAGAAGACGACTATGACTTGCTCAAGTATAGAATGGAACAAGATAAAATGGACTTAGATGAATACAAGTGGTATTTAGATTTAAGACAATATGGCTCAGTTCCACATAGTGGTTTTGGTATTGGTTTAGAGCGTTTAGTCACCTGGATGACGGGCACAAAGCACATTCGTGAGACTATCCCATTCCCACGCATGATTTACCGTATTTATCCATAATGAAAAATTAGCTTACACAATACAGGGGTAGTGGCTTTCATGCTACTACCCCACTTTTTTACATACAATTTAAAATGGAAACAAAGAAAAAGATAAGCATTTCCGTCGGACAGCTTGTCAAGTATGTCTATCAAGAAGGTAGCCTTGCTGTATCAATGCAGGGCAACTTACAGCGCCTACGAGGCATTGCAGGACATCAATCTGTGCAAAAGAGCAGAGGCGATAACTACCAATCTGAATTGACTATCAACTATCTTCACCAATTACCAGGCATTGATATCGAGATTAATGGAAGAATTGACGGACTTTTCACAGATGAAGAGATCACAACTTTAGAAGAAATCAAGACTATTAGCGACTTTAAAACTGGTGACCCTAAATTTGAAATAATCTTTTTCCCCTGTTTTTCTGAGTATAAAGAGGCAATACCTACCTTGCGTGGTAAAAGTGCGATACACTGGGCTCAGGCACTGATGTACGCTTATATTTGGTGTAAAAACAATAATCTCCCCTATCTTCGTATCAAGCTCACTTATTATCACAATGAGACGAATAAAGAATACCCCTTTCTTGCAGACTTTTCAATCACCTGGTTAGAGACCTTTTTTAATTACACTTTACAGCAGTGGTTAAATTGGGCAAAAAGCTTGAGCAAAAGAATTGCCATAAGAAATGCACGTATTCAAACGCTTGACTTTCCCTTTGAGTTTCGTAAAGAGCAAAGGAAGATGGCGGTTGCTGTTTATAATGCTATTAATAACGGGCAAATGCTCTATGTGCGCGCACCTACAGGCACAGGGAAGACTATGGCAAGCCTCTATCCTGCCATCAAGGCAATGGGTGAAAAGAAGATTGACAAGCTCTTTTTCTTGACTGCTAAAACTGTTGGCAGAACCGTTGCTGTAAATGCTTTAAGAATACTTAATGAAAAAGAAGCCAATTTAAAATACCTCGTTTTAACTGCTAAAGAAAAGACATGCTTGATGGAGTTCCCGCTCTGTGAACCAACCTTTTGCCCTTATGCTGACAACTTCTTTGGCAAGCTCAAAGTCGCACTGACCGACATTATGCAGTACAATGAATGGGATTCCACGCTGATTCAAGAAATAGCTGAAAAGCACATTATCTGCCCATTTGAATTGGCTTTAACTCTCTCTGAATACGCAGATGTAGTGATTTGCGATTATAATTATGTTTTTGACCCTATTGTCATGATCAAAAGACTCTTTGATGAGGTTAGAGAGAAGTACTGTTTTCTCATTGATGAGGCGCATAATATGCCTGATAGAGCAAGAGAAATGTATTCAGGCAACCTAACTCTTGAGATTCTGAATTCACCAATGCCTTTCTTCAAAGAGAATAACTCAGCAGTCGCAAAGGAAGCGATCGCCTTACGTGACAACTTTATCCAGCTTGCCAATTCATTTCAGCAAAACGAAATACTGCTTAAAGATTTTCCTCACATAATTAAAAAGTCTATCATTATGATTATAAATCACCTACCAGATATCATCTTCAAGCTCAGCCCATCCAAGATAAAGTATATCCTAATCTGCTACTATTACGAGCTTTATTTTTATATCGACACTTTTTCGTGGTATGGAGACAATTACAAGACAGTTATTTTAAAGAGTGCACAAGAGACCAATCTCAAACTATACTGCCTGAATGCTACTGAGTACATCAAAGGCTGCTTGCAGAACGCTATTGCCACCGCTATTTTTTCTGCTACTTTAATCCCGTATGATTATTATGAATACATGATTTCATACCAGAGCCCAAAGAATAAGTACATTGCTCTCAGCTCGCCTTTTGCAAAAGAAAAGTGCGAAGTTATCGCTTATACAGCACTAACAAGCGAGTATAAATCAAGAAGTGAAGACACCTATCAAGATATCGCTGATTTGATAATCTCTGTCTGTGCACAAAAGCAGGGCAATTATCTAATTTATTACCCCTCTTTTGCTTTCATGGAGCAGGTAATGCGAAAGATCGATATTAAAGGCAAAAATATGCGTATCATTAATCAAGAGCGTTTGATGAGTGAGGAAGCACGCAAAGACTTTTTATCCAACTTCAAAGCAGACAATCCTTATGCACTGATTGGCATGGCAGTATTGGGAGGCATTTTTGCTGAGGGCATTGATCTTGAAGGCGACAAGCTTATTGGCAGCATCATTATTGGGGTAGGGCTGTCTGCAATGGATTTACAAAAAGATCTATTAAAAAGCTATTTTCGCAAGCAGAACAAAAACGGTTTTAATTATGCATATCGTTATCCAGCCTTCAACAAAGTTTTGCAAGCTGGCGGTAGAGTAATTCGGACAGAAAATGACAGAGGTATTATTATTTTAGTAGATTATAGGTACACTGTTCGAGCATATAAAGAGTTATTTCCTGTAGAATGGCAGCATGTTTATTCTTGCTCAAATATTAAGAAAATAGAGAGATACGTTAAAGAGTTTTGGGAATTTGAAAAAATATAAAAATAATACTTGCATTAAAAACAGAAAAATGGTATATGGGGTTAGTCGTGTTTTTTTAACACATTATAATAAGTTTAATCTTGGTTAAATAAAGGGAATAGGTCAAATATGAATCAAAAGAAAATGACATTTTACGAGCTGAAACACGCAGTACACAGCTCCGAATTAGCATCAATAAAGTCAATACTACTCGAATTGATCAGACTAATTAATGACCCTTCAGCAACAGCAAAGCAGCTTAAAGACATTGTTGAAGTCGATCCACCTCTGTCCTCAAGAATTTTACGTTTAGCTAATTCAGCATATTATGGTATGTCAAAAAGAATATCAGATATCCTAGAGGCAATTATTTGGATAGGTTTTGATATTGTCAAGCAAATTGCTATTAGTATGAAGGCATTAGAGCTCTTCATCGGCAATGAATTGGACATCTTTTTTAGTCGTGACAAGCTCTGGAGATTTAGCGTAGCTTCTGCTTTAGCGGGCAAGTTTATTTATCGTAGAGAGTTTAAAGAGCTTGGCAACAATATTTATTCTTTAGGCTTATTGCACAATATTGGTCATATTATGATGGAACAGTTTCAGCCAGATGACTTTAAACAGATAATGATCAAATACCGCACAGAGCCCAAAAACTTATATGAAATAGAGCAAGCGCTTTTGGGCTATGACCATGCACTTTTGGCATCAGAAGTGATGAAGGAATGGGATTTTCATGAAGACCTCTATCTCCCAATTAGATACCACCATCAGCCTCTGCTTGCACCAGCACATGTGAGAAAAGATGCTACCATGCTTTTCGTAATAGATCAGCTTTGCACCCACTTTGAATTTGGGTTTTCAGACATCAAACATACAAACAAATTTAACTTCCTTTCATCTATAAGCTTATACAACCTTGAAGAAAGATCTTTAGATATTATTATGGAAGCAGTAGAAGAGGAGATTCTAAAAATGGAACAATTAGGTTGGTTTTAGATATGGGAAACTTCAAGGATGAAGCAAATCAAATCATAGAAAATGAATCAATTGAAATTAACTTATTAAAACAAGAAAACGCCTATTTATCATCAAGATTACGGCAATTACAAAATGAACTTGACATTGTACATTTAGAAAACGAGAACATTAGCAAAAAATATCTCGAGGTTGTTAATGACCTGGAAAAGTCTGTATTTTTAAAGAATAAACAACTGCAAAAAACACAACAAGTAACCAAAGAATGGTATTATATCATAAACCTCATGCTTGATAATGCCCCTGGCTTACTCTATTATAAATCAACAGACTTAAAATATTTGCAAGTGAACCACAAATTCCTGTCTTTCTTTAACCTATCTCCAAGCTCCATTATTGGCAAGACAAATGCAGATCTAATTAACAATGTACAACTGTTTAACGAGCGAAGCGACGAAGCTGTAATCAACCGTAGAGTGCCTTCTCAAAATGAAATAGAAATGTTAAAAATCAATGGAGAAAAATACTATTTTTCTTTATGTCGCATTCCCATTATTGACTCAAAAAACAACCTATTAGGCGTAGCTTGCCTGGCACTTGATGTTACTGCAAAAATAGCTTTTGAAGAAGAAAAGAGAGCCCTTGAAGAGCAATTATGCCAGTCTCAAAAGAATGAGTCTTTAGGTGCATTGGCAAGCGGCATTGCCCATGATTTTAATAATATCTTGTCGTCTATTATCGGCTACACTGAAATGGCAAGCACTATTGAATTATGCGAAGAGACAAGAAAGAAGTACATTGAAGAAGTGCTCAAAGCGGGGTTGCGTGCGAAAGAACTGACCAAGCAAATACTTACCTTTAGTAGAAAAAAGACAATTAATCAAGAAGCAATTGACCTAATTGATGTGATTGAAGATGTAAAAAAACTCCTCCGCCCGATCTTGCCCTCCTCAATTGAGCTTGAGCTGATAAAGTCCATTGACAAAGCAGTGACCTTTGCTGATTACACGCAAATTCATCAAGTTTTTATGAATATCTGTACTAATGCTTATCAGGCAATTGGCAAGCTAAAAGGCAAGATTACCATTTCGTTTAATAAAGAGATTATTCAAGATAATAATAGCCATGGACTCGCTCAGGGTTCATATATCAGAATAGATATTAGCGATACTGGAGAAGGAATTGAGCCTGAGAAACTCAAAGAAATCTTTGAACCGTATTACACCAGCAAAAATCAAAATGAAGGCACGGGATTAGGACTCTCCGTTGTAAAAAAGATTATTAACTCGTACAAAGGGCATATCCGTGTGGCAAGTGAGAAAAACAAAGGCACGACATTTACATTACTCTTGCCTCAAATTGATTCTTATAATCAACAAACAGAAAACTCCAAATATGGCTATTTGCGTGGATCTCAATCAATTCTCTTTGTTGACGATGAACAATCTGTTACTTCTCTCATCAAAGACTTTCTTAGCTATATTGGCTATAATGTCGTAACGTGTTGCGATAGCACAGAGGCATTGAAGATATTTGAAAAAGATCCTACTTTTTTCCACGCTGTTATTTCTGATATGATTATGCCAAATCTCACCGGTATTGAGCTAATCGAAAAGATTAGAATTCTTAATCCTGATATACCGACCATTTTAGCATCTGGTTTTTATGATCAAAGTTACCAAGATCTATTCCCTGATAATAAGAACTTGAAGATTATCAAAAAGCCCTATGAACTCAATAATCTCTCATTATTATTGTATGATCTTTTTACGAATGACGAATAAACATTGACTACTTTTAAAACCTGCCAAAGCTCTACTTAATGCGCTTTATATGCAAGAACTGGTAAGCATTTAAAACCTGCCAAAACTCTGCTTCATACATTAAATAAAAACCCGATGATGGTTGTTGTCGAATAACGATATTACTATTAATAGACTGCCTTTCATTGTCGAGAATTTTGCATAATCTCCAAATTAAAAACTAAGCAATAAAACTCTATTTCAAGGAAAATCATCTCAAATAATAAAATTCCAACCTGAAATCTAACCTCATTTGACAATTAAAGAGGGTGTTGCATAGTAACCAAAATAGTTTTTAAAAGAATAAAGCAGATTCATAAATTAAATCAACCCCTTCTATATATATTGGCAGGACAAAGTGGAGTTTTTCAAAAACTATTTTCACCTAAATCTCCAGATGCCTACTACGAGCGGGATTGGAGGCAACTTTTTATTCCATGTATCAACAACTACCATTAGTTGTTCCAGATCCATCAAT